>JAFDAP010000294.1 GCA_019313765.1 Deltaproteobacteria bacterium
AAAGGCCCACTACAGTTGCATCTTTTTGAGCCGCGTGATTTCAATTTCGAATACAAAGTTATTGTAACCAATAAGACAGAGTCAGCCAAAACCACGGTTCTGTTCCACAATGGAAGAGGCTCCCAGGAAGCTATTTTTGGCGACGCAAAAGGGGATTGCGGCCTTAATGTCATTCCAACCCGGCGACTGGAAGGGAACCAGGTATTTACGCTGTGTTCTATGATGGCTCACAACCTGTCCAGGGAAATACAAATGCTGTCTTCGTCCCCTGGGCTTAGGACACGTCCCAAACGCCCAGCAACATGGGATTTCAAAACTCTCGATACTCTGAGGCATCGAATTATTCAACGTGCTGGTCGTCTCACACGACCTCAAGGAGAACTCACTTTCACCATGAGCGCAAACCAAGCAGTTCGCAAAGACCTGTTGCATTTTCTCTATGTAGTCCAAAAGGCGGCTTAACAAAATTAAGTGTACAGACCATGATTTTTATGCAACGTTAGGGTAAACCCTATAGTTGCATAAACAACACGTCTTAATATTATTAAAAACCTTTATACTTCAAGATTTCCGCACGTTTTCACAGGCATCGTAGGACATCACCATTTGTGAATTCGTGCAAGGCCCTCAAAATCGCCGTGTTGTTTACCCTTCGGGAAAGCCGAGGGCACCGCATCTCCTTTGTTGCCTGCCGGGCCGTAGCCTTGGCGAAGACTGGTAAAGGGTTCGCAGTAAAGTACTACGGCTTCACCCTGTGACGCCTCGGATATGCAGCACCCTCGACTTTTGCAACGTTAGGGTAAAGCTATAACGAGTATCCAATTTGAGTGTAACCTTTCCTCGTTGTTGTAGGTGCGGATTTATCCGCATGGAGCGTCAAGATTAACCGCAGGGGACTAAGGACACATCGACAGGAGACAAAAGCGATGAGTTATAAGCGCCGGACAAGGCCCATGCCCACTGACCGCAAAAAGCTTAGCGGTTTTTGCGTCGGCTGATTTGCGGCATTGCTTCCATTTTATCATCGAAACCTATCATCACTGTAAAAAACAGCCATTTACGAAAGCCGGTGCCTAATCTATCGTCAAGTAGGGAAAAACTACTTGACAGGTATCCCAGATGCCGGTATAGTGACCATGTGGTAGAAAAGGAATAGCGATGGGGATAGTAAGTTTCAAAAACAAGGGTACAGAGGATATTAACTACGGAAGAAGTTCTAAAGAGGCTCTAAGGACTTTGCCGAAAGAATTGCATGGGAAAGCGCAGGTAAAATTAGCTCGCCTTGGAGCCGTTACTTCGATGCAAGATCTTCGAGAGATACGGGGAAATCGTTTCGAGGCATTGAAAGGAGGCAGAAAAGGTCAATGCAGTATTCGAATAAATGAACAGTATCGAATCTGTTTTAGGTGGAAAAATGAGAATGCGCTGGATGTCGAGGTTGTCGATTACCACTAATATCAAGGAGGCATGAAATGAGTAAAACACATTTTACGCCGGTACATCCTGGTGAGGTGTTGCGTGACGAGTTAGAGGAGATTGAACTTACTCAAACCGCCCTCGCCAAACACATAGGAGTGTTGCCAAAAACCGTTAATGAAATATGCCGTGGGAAACGGGGAATAAGTGCTGAAATGGCAATGAAGCTATCGAAGGCTTTAGGGGGAAGTCCTCAATTTTGGCTTAATCTTCAGAATAACTGGGAACTAAGTCAGCTAAGTTATAGCAATTTTGAGAACATTAGTTCTATTGCGGCATGAGCCAATCAGTTCGACTCGTGCGGCTGAAAGCCAGCGCATTTTGAAAGGGTGTGCTTGTCAGCATGGAAATGGGGTCACCCGTGACACAGGAAATATGAGAGTATCACATATCAAGGGGTGCCCCCAATAGCCGAACTAAATCATTTCAAGCACACATGCCATGGACACGCCACCGCCCCCGCAAAGGGTCGCCAGTCCCAGGCCCTTGCCCCGGTGTTTCATGGCATAAAGAAGCGTCACCATGATGCGACATCCTGTTGATCCAACGGGGTGACCTAATCCTATGCCTGAGCCATTTACATTGGTGATCTCCCGGTTCAGGCCCAATTCCTTTTCACAACCCAGGTACTGGGCGGCAAATGCCTCGTTGAGCTCGATGAGTTCAAAGTCTTCCAGTTTAAATTCAGGATTCCTCTTGAACAGGTCCTTGACCGCCGGGACAGGGCTCAGGCCCATGACCGAGGGATGGCAGGCGCCCTTGCCTGTTGCCCGTATCCGTGCCAAAGGCTGAAGACCCAATTCTTTTGCCTTTTCAGCGGACATGATTACCATGGCGCTGGAGCCGTCGTTTATCCCTGAAGAATTCCCTGCCGTGACCTTGCCGATTTTGGGGACAAAGGCAGCCGGGAGTTTGGCTAATTGTTCCATGGTAATCCCGGGTCTGAAATGTTCGTCCTTATCAAAGATAATGGGGGGCTTTTTTCTCTGGGGCACTTCGATATGAACTATCTCTTCTGCGAAGTCACCTTCCAGCGTGGCCCTTTCTGCATAGTTATGACTGCGCAGGGCCACTTCGTCCATCTCTTCACGGCTGATGTTGTGCAACTGGGCCACAAATTCGGCAGTATGACCCATGATGTAGGGCTTGCCCTTGAAAAATTCCAGGGGTGCGCCTTCCTTCACAGGACCCTCTTCGGGGTGCGGGATCAAGTGTGATCCGCAGTGAAGGGCATGGATCATGGCATCCACGAAGACATGATCCTGCAAACGGCAGCCCCAGCGGGCGCCTTCCACGGTGTAGGGAACACCGGACATATGTTCCACGCCTCCGGCTAAGATAATATCGGCCATATCCGCCTGGATCATGGCCATTCCCGAAATGACCGCTTCCATACCCGAAATACAGACCCTGTTGATAGTGACTGCAGGGATGTTATCCGGTATGCCGGCCATCAGGGCCGAGACACGGGCTACGTTGAGTGCATCTGTCGGTCCAAGGCAACACCCGAATCGCACATCATCAATCATATCCGCTTTGATTCCGGCACGGTTAATCGCTTCTTTCATGGCAATACTTCCGATAACGGCCCCGTTCATATCTTTCAGGGCCCCGCCAAACGCGCCAACAGCCGTCCGGCATGCAGAAACAATAACGACTTCTTTCATAATAACTCCTTTCTTTGTGGTTGAATCGATTTTGTTTGGTAACCGATCTTGCTGGAAAAACAGCGTTAAAACCTGTGTCCTGATTTATCGAGAACTGATCGGCGGGCACGGCCTCCGGCTCGTAGAGCCTACGCCTCGGAGAGTGGCCCGCCCTACTCTTCAAGCTTTATCTCACTTCATGCCACTATTTCTAACATGGCACAGCTAAACACTTCCGGCCTGACCCATAGGACTAAATTTTTTATGCAAAAACAAAATGAATGTGCATTCATTTTGACCTGCGTCTATATTCTAAAATCGTATGTAAGTAAAGGGAAATTTGCCTTTTTTGTCCTTGTCGATCTAATTGATGCACCGGGTTTTCATGTGGACAAGTCCCTCACAGTCATGTGTACACATAAAACTTAGGAGGCTGTCCGAGAATCCCGCAGGGCGGGACTGCGATCGGCGACCATCCCCCAGGGAAGGGCCGTAAGCCCGAACAGAAGATACATCCAGAAGGATATTCCA
>JAFDAP010000295.1 GCA_019313765.1 Deltaproteobacteria bacterium
AAAAAACGAGGTGAAAATTCATGCCTTTCAACCCGTCAATCAAGATATTCCGCTGTCTTTAACCTCCGCCCTATTCGATATTCCATATGCAGTTTGAGCACCGGCTTTATCTCGCGGATCATTTCATTATTCAGGTCCGATGCCTTCGCCTGGCTCCACGGAGTTGACTGGATAATCTTTAACGCCTTTACGCTATCCATCGAAAGTGCGGGAGAGAGTTCTGATTCCTGCTCACATTTCAGACAGGCGATGCCCCCTTTACTCCTTTTAAACACCGCCATCCCCTCCCCGGCATAAAGCCGTCCACAACCGCAGCACTTGTCTAAGTTAATCTTATACCCTCCAAGGGCCATGGCTTTTGCCTCAAAGAGAATGCGGAGGATATCGGTTTTACCGCCCTCGTTCAGTGCGAGGAATGCATTCTTCAGCAGTTCAAACATTTCCTTATCCGTCACTCCCAGGGGAAAAAGGATCTCGGTGAGTTCAATCATATAACTCGCTAAGGATAAAGAGGTGAAGTCGGACCTGAGTCCGGGGAATGCATGAAACAGCTTGCACGAGTGGAGGAAGTGGAGGTCTCCCTTTCTTTTCAGCTCATATTCCAGGTTCGCCAGGCAAAAGAGGTCAAGGCAATTGGCAAAACGCTTTTGGCTTTTTCGGCCCCCTTTGGCTATGCCTTTTAGTCTGCCACTGTCAGATGTAAAAAAAGTAACCAGGAGATCGGATTCACCAAACTCCTTGATCCTCATGATAATAGCAGGAGAAATGTGAACGTTCATTGGCCAATTCACTCAAGCTAAAGAACATTTTAAACTGTATCGGTGCATGGCGGAAAGGGCCCTGATCGCCCTCTCAGACGATTGAAATACCGGCAGGGAATTGGATTCAAGCATCTCAATCAGCCTGTCTTCCTCTCCATCCATTCCGGTACGCCACAGGGCGAAGGGCTTTTTGGCCATTTTTATCCTTGAAAGCGTTTGAATAAATTTTTCTTTTTCAGAGGCCTTCCGGCTTGACGATGTTCCACCTGAAGGCAGATGTGGCGGCATCTGCATGATTACACAATCCACATTTTCATCCTCGGGAATGGCAGCTAAGGTTTCAAAAAAGGTGGAGATATCTGAAAGATGAAATTCCATGCAAACGCCTGCATCAAAGGGATTCAAAGGGATTTCCCAGTCGGGAAAGATCTTTTCAAGGCTTTTGGCTGTTCTATTGCTGATGCGAGCCAGCTTCAAGCCATTCATCTCGCAGGCATCCGTGGCCATCACGCCTTCTCCGCCTGAAAGCGTAATAATGGCCATGCGGTTTCCATGCGGCAATTCAGAAAAGTCAAATGCCTTGGCCAGATCGAAAAACTCATCTAAGTTCCGAGCGCGCATGGCCGCGGTCTGTTTGATCATGCCGTCAAAGATCAAATCATTCTCGCCGGCAATTGAGCCGGTATGTGAGGCTGCGGCCTTGGAACCTTCCTTTGTTCGGCCTGATTTCAAGATAATCGTGGGCTTTTTTGGGGAAACGGCTTTGAGAAGATCAAAGAATTCCCTGCCATCACTGTGAAGGCTTTCCATGTGCATGGCAATAACCTTTGTATCAGGGTCATCTGAAAAATAAGCAAGGGCATCCAATTCATTGATGTCTATCTTGTTACCCATATCAAGCATCTTATTGATGCCGAATTGAGAAAATAACCAGTTTATTTTTGGTTCGTAAAAGCCCGACTGGAAGGCAAAAGAAAGACCCCCTCGCTTGATTTTCTTGACTGGGTTGAAACTGATTGTCAGGTTATTGGAAGTATTGACAGGGCTCAGGGTATTGGGACCAAGGGTTCGAATTCCCTTTTCCCTGACAAAAGACCCTAATTCACGATGGAGTTCCTGCCCCTGTTCACCCCCCTCTGAAAACCCTCCTGTTACAATAACCAGGTTTTTTGCCCCTATTTCACCGCAGTCTCTTACAATGTCCATTGTTTTAGAGGCCGGAACAGAGGTGACAACCAGATCAACATTGCCGGGGATATCCTGTAGCCTGGCAAAGGCCCTGACGCCCTGGACCTCCTGCTCATTAAAGTTAACGGGGTAAATCTTTCCTTTAAAGTCCAGACTGATCAGATTTTGCAACAAACGATAATTCATTTTGAATGGGTTATTGGTAGCACCGACAATGGCGACTGATTTCGGATTAAAGAAATGGTCTAAGAAGTGATTTGTCTGTTTCATGGATTTCCTCGGTTTCGATATACTGTGTGGAGCATAAAACTGTTTGCATTTAAACTATCTCACCACAGAGTCTCAGAGGGCGCAGAGTTACCCAAACGGAAAAGGTGATTTTGCTTTATCAAAAAGGTCGCTTGAAATCTACAGGGGAGTCTTTAACTAAAAAAATAAGCAGGCTTGTTTTTTCAGTTACAAGTCTCCCTGTTACTCACAATGCCCAAGCATTGTGAGCCCCGTTATGCGGGGATTTCAAACGTCCTTTCTTTGCGATTGCAAAACGCTCACTGTGCCCGCCCCATTAAATGCCTTTGGTTTTCTATTTAACCGGGGTGTACTCCGTGTCTCAAGTGATCTCCCACAGCTTATTGAGGGAGAGAACGGGTGGTAAACCATTTATGCCCTTTATGAAAATAATTTCATTCCAATACAACCAAAGCATCCACGGCTATGGGCTTGCTACCGGAGAGAATCACCGGGTTGATGTCGATCTCTTTTATTCTATCGTTTTCCATGCCGATTTGCCCTATCTTGATCAGGATGTCCGACAGAATATCCAGATCAGCCGCCTCCATACCGCGCACCGCCTCTAAGATCTTATGTCCTTTGATATCTTTCATCATGTCTAAGGCGTCTCGCTTTTCCAAAGGTGCTATGCGAAAAGAGATATCCTTCAATATCTCTGTAAATATTCCGCCAAGGCCGAACATGACGCACGGGCCGAACTGGGCATCACGAGTCAGACCTATGACCAGTTCCCGCTGTCCTTTGACCATCTCCTGGACCAGGACCGCCTTTTCTTTCCCGTTCATATTGTTTATGATTTCTTCAAAGGCTATTGTGGCCTCATCTTCATTTCTGATGTCCACACGGATCAGCCCCTTTTCAGTCTTGTGTGAGATATCCGAGGAACAGCCCTTTAAAACGAGCGGGTAACCGATTTCCTGAGCCGCCTTTGACAGATCCTTTACATCATAAACCAGCGCCTCTTTAGTTACCGGGATCTGGTATGCTGCCAGGATCTTTTTGGACTCGTACTCCGAAAGTGTAGTTTTTCCTTCCCCTAATGCCTTTTCTATGATTTCCATTGGTTCCTCCATAGTTGTCAATTTTGATTTATCCTAAGCCTTCAGCCCTTTCAACAAATCGTTGACGCTCTCGCAAGAGCGAAAGGGACCAGGCAGCCTGTTCGATCGTTTGAAATACCGTCACCTTTTTTTCTTTTTCAAATCTTTCACTGATCTCCTTAACATTAGGACTATAAATCCACCCCACCACCGGTTTCTGCCTTTCTTCCGGGATCACTTTGTTCACATCCTCGGAAGCATCAAGAAAAGCAAAATCAGGAAGTTCGGGAGCAATGGCCAAACAAAGGATTCCGTCGACATTGGGATCTTCCATAACCACTTCAATTGCTTCCGCATAGACATCTTTCAGCC
>JAFDAP010000296.1 GCA_019313765.1 Deltaproteobacteria bacterium
CTGCCTCTGTTTAACGCTTAGATACCGGGAAACCAGTTGCGTGCACATCTTTTCATTATCAAGCAGGGAAAACCCGATGCCGCTGCTCTCTAAGACCTTTCCCGTTTCATTGAGACTCTGCCACAAAAAGTGCCCGCCCAAGTGCGCGTAAAGGTCATCGACGGATGCAACGGAAGAGGCAAAAAGGGGCTTTACGCCTGCCGGTTTCAGTACATTGACCAGCACAAGATGCCGTCTGCTGATCAGTTTAATGCTGCGCACAAAACTCTCGGCCATGACGGGGTCGTCTAAATTTGTCAAAAACAATAACAGTGCCCTTCGCCTGATACGCGTGCCGATGAATGTAAACAGTTCGGAGAAATCCGGGGTCACACGCTGCGGCCGAAGGGTGTAAAGCGCTTCCCGGCAGGCGTTGTAGTGGGCCTTGCCGCTTTTTGCCCTCAAAAATTTCCGCACCCTGTCGTCAAAGGTCAGCATGCCGAACAGGTCGCCCTGGCGTTCGGCTGCCAGATCCATGATCAAGGAAGCTGTAACAAACCGCTCTAAGATCGTGGTCGGAAAGGATGTCCCGTTTTCGCCACCTGCCCTTCGGCAGCTCAACCGGGAAGCATCTATAATGACATATATTTCCTGGGTGCGCTCGATCTGGTAGACCTTTGTAATGGGATGTCCCCGCCTTGCCGTTGCCTTCCAGTGGATGTCTTCATAACTATCCCCGGGAAAATATTCCCTTAAATGTTCAAAGTCCCTTCCCTTGCCGATCTGCCGCTGGGTATGAATGCCAAGCCCCCGGTTCATAAAAAGGGCGGCCAAGTATTTTTGTTCACGGAAGATTCCGGGATAGACTCTAATCTCTGAGGCTGTGGGCGCTGTTTTGCGCATGGCCCAAAAGCCTAATGGCGAAGAGACTTCCATGTAGCATTTATCCAGTACATGTCGTCCCGAATCCAGTGCCTTTAAAGGCCACTTAATAGATGAGTACGGCCCTTTCTCAGGTAACTCGGCTATCATATCCCGGTCAGGTGAGTAAACCCCCGGAGGAAATGCCAGACCGAGCCTTAGTCGCCCGTTCTTTATCCGGTCATTACGGATACGGAGCCTCAGTTCTCCTTCACGACCCTTGGTCAGACGCACTATTTCCGGCAGTTCCACACTGACGCCGTCGAGGCTGCCAAAGGCCATAACTCCGTCTATTACGGCCAATATTACAAATACGGCCATCAGTCCGGCCGACAGAATGGCAGTGTGGGGCGCGGCCGTCAAAAGGACGGAAAAGGGCAGAAAAACAAGACCCACCCAAAAAAGCAATCTGGATTTCGGCACAATCATCGCGGTACGGCTATGCTCTCTAAGATGTCCTGAATAACTTCCAAAATACTAAGCCCTTCGATCTCGTATTCCGGCCTCAGGATCAGGCGGTGTTCCAAAACGGGCACGGTCATTGACTTGATATCATCGGGCGTGACAAAATCGCGTCCCTCTATGGCGGCAAGGGAACGGCCGGCCAAAAGCAGGGCCTGGGTTGCGCGCGGCCCGGCGCCTACTAAAACGCTCTGGTGTTTGCGCGTCTGTCTGACAATATCGACTATATAGCCGATCAAGTCCTCCTGAACCCTGAGTCCAATCAACTGGTTTCGCAATTCAGTCAGGATCTCGGGAGTAACAACCGGCTTTACAGAATCGCCGGCTAATATTTCTTCCGGAGATTCCCTGCCTAACATTCGCCGGGCCAAGGTCAATTCCTCGTCTCGATCGGGGGTGTCCATGGTAATCTTCAGCATAAAGCGATCTTTTTGTGCTTCAGGCAGAGGATATGTGCCTTCGTATTCAATGGGATTCTGGGTTGCAAATACCGTGAAGTTAGGTGACAGTTCATGGGTTCTGCGGTCGATGGTGACCAACCTTTCCTGCATGGCCTGGAGCAGAGCGGATTGCGTCTTGGCTGGCGCGCGGTTGATTTCGTCCGCCAATAAAAACGTGGTAAAGACCGGTCCCTTGACTAAGGAAAAGAGGTTCCTTTGCAGGTTAAAGACGTGTGTGCCGGTAATGTCCGTGGGCATCAGGTCCGGAGTGAATTGAATTCGCGCAAAATCACATCCCAAAACATGTGCAAGGGTCCTTACAAGCAGGGTCTTGGCCACTCCCGGTACACCTTCTATTAGTGCATGGTTTCCCGTAAAGATTGCGATCAGTGCCTTGTCCACTACCTCATCCTGCCCGATAATAACCTTAGCAATCTCCTGTTTTGCACGGGCTAAGACCTTTTTCAGAGTTTCCGTCTTATGTTCCATGATCCGTTCCCCTCCGACAATATCCTGTAAATGGTTTGATATACTTTAACAGGATCGCCCTGTTTTGAAGACCCTGAGCCTTCCTTCTCAATTACGGCCCTTATTTTATCCAGTTTGCCCGGGACAGCCTTTTTTCCGGGGGCAAGGGTTTTTTCCCATTCCCTGAAACACACGCCAAGGATTCTCCGTGAAGAAATATTACGTCTCAGCAGGCTGATCATTCCTTCGGTGTAGCCTTTGTCGAAAATAAAATCATTCCCTCCTGTTGGTGGGCCATTTTCCCGAGGCGGGACAAAATAGGTTGAATTTTTCCAGATAAAAAGGACTGCCAGCAGGATGAGCACGAAAAAAGGCCAGTGAAGACGATACTTGCGTGCAAGGCTGACAATGCCCGGTTTTTCTTGAATCCCGAAGTGTGCCTCATCAAAGATCACTTCGGCATTTTTTCCGATAAACCATGAAAGAAGTTTGGGGTGACGTTCTTGGCGCAGGGCTTCGTTACTGAAAAGGTAAGAGTCGGCGCAAAGGACAATGGAACCCATACCGAACTGCCTCTCAATTATGACCGGAAGGTCATTACGATCGTAGATTACACGCCATGGTTCCTGTAGTTTGTGGAAATAGAGCGCAGTGTGCCAGGAGATGGAATAGGGCAGGGTTTCCGTTTCCCGGCTGTCTATCCTTTTAGCATTCTTTAGAAAATTTCCCTCATCGTGGCGAATGCTCACTCCCCAATGGTCTTTCATAGAAACGGACTTATCGAAAAATTTTGGAAGAGGACTGTCTTTTCCTGAAACGTGATCCGTTTTTTCGAGCCGGGGCTTTTTCTTTACGGGGAAAAAAGAGATGACCAGACGACCGCCGGAGAGCACAAAGCGATCAAAGGCCTTGGCAAGGTCCGGCCGCATACTGCCCATTTCAAATTCATGTGCCCCTAAATAAAAGAGGGTAGTGTCCCGGCCGGAAAGTTTATCGGACAGGGGCCTGTAGTTTCGGTTCACCGAGACGATTTTCAAGTTTTCCAGGCTGTCACAAAAGGCCCTGGTTCCCAATGGATCAGACCGAAGGGATGAATAGGGGGGATAGATGTCTCCGGCCTCAAACCTGAGGACAAACAACTGGAACACACCGGCTATGAAGACGGCTACAAGAAGAAAAAGAAAAACAAAGGTCGCTTTTTTATTGAGTAACAAAGATAACCTCGTAAAAAGTCGCTCCGCGCCTTTTTACTTGGCGGAGGAGGGCTACCCCTCCCCCGCCATTTGAAGTGAATTCAAATGGTTCCACCCTCTCCAAGGCGTAGGCTCTACCCTCCGGCCTGGAAGCCCTACGGGCTGGAAGCGGAGCCGGAGGCCCACCC
>JAFDAP010000297.1 GCA_019313765.1 Deltaproteobacteria bacterium
GGAAAGCTTCTCAATAGCGAAACACACGGGCGCATGGCGGCCGAGATGGTTGTTCGGATTCTTAAGGGCGAGAAACCATCGGACATCCCGGTCATCATCGAGAGTTTTAATCCCTATATGTTCGACGACATCCAGTTGAGGCGTTGGCATATCGATCCAGCTAATCTTCCTGAAGGCAGGGTCGTGATCAATCGCTCTTTATCCCTGTATGAAAGGTATTATATCCTGTTCTGGAGTGTTGCCGGGGCTTTTGCGTTTCTCGTGTTCGTTATAACGATTCTTGTTGTGAGTATCATACGGCGCAGGCAGGCGGAGAATGCCCTTCGCTGTGAGAGAGATAATTTTATCAGTATTATGGATAGTATGGAAGACGGAGTATATATTGTCAACCAACAATATGACATTGAATATGTAAATCCGGTGCTTAAGAAAGAATTTGGTCAGATTGAAAGAAAGAAGTGTTATGAGTATTTCCACGATCGTAAAGATGTCTGCTCCTGGTGTCAATGCCAGGAGGTCTTTGAAGGAAAAACAGTTCATTGGGAATGGTATTCATCTAAAAATCAGAGGACGTATGACCTGATTGATACCCCGCTTAGAAATCCCGATGGCAGTCTCTCCAAGCTCGAAATATTCCGCGATATCACAGAGCGCAAGCAGGCGGAGGAAGAATTAATAAAACACCGTGACCACCTTGAAGAACTGGTGGAAGGGCGCACAGCTGAATTAGGAAAAGCTAAAGAAGCGGCAGAGGCAGCCAACCGCGCTAAAAGTATCTTCCTGGCCAACATGAGCCACGAGCTGCGCACCCCGATGAACGCGATTTTGGGGTACTCGCAACTGATGCAGAGAGAGGCCTCATTGCTGCCCGAACAACGGGAATCCTTAAATACAATCAATCGCAGCGGTGAGCATCTTTTGGCCTTGATCAATGAAGTGCTGGCTATATCCAAGATTGAGGCAAAACAGATCACGTTAGATATTGTTGCTTTTGATCTACGCGCTTTGCTTCGCGACTTGGAAATGTTGTTTGATAGTAGTATCGAGCGCAAAGGGTTGCAGTTTGAAGTAACCGGCATCAATGAACTGCCGCGTTATGTTTTTGGCGATGAAAATAAACTGCGCCAGGTGATATTCAACATTATGACCAACGCGGTGAAATTCACCCAGGAAGGCGGAATTGCCGTCCGGGTCAAAGCAATTGATGATGATCGATTGAATATTGAAGATCGGGGAACAGAAAAAATCAATCTTCAATTCGAAGTTGAAGACACGGGTGTGGGCATAGCCGAGGACGAAATGGACAGGCTTTTTGAGTACTTTGAGCAAACGGCCAGCGGCAGAGAGAGCAAAAGCGGCACCGGCCTGGGGCTGGCCATCAGCCGGGATTATGTCCGCATGATGGGAGGCGACATCACCGCAACCAGCGAGGTGGGTAAAGGCAGCACCTTCCGCTTTGAGATCGCCCTGAAGGAGGCCGACGAGTCGGATTTCAAGGATCGGACTCAACCACGGCGGGTGATCGGTCTTGCGTCGGGTCAACTCATTCCCCGCATCCTGGTGGCGGAGGACAAGGAGGATAGCCGCAGCTTGCTGGTCAAACTTCTTCAAGTGGTAGGCTTTGAGGTGCGGGAAGCGGTCAACGGCCGGCAAGCGGTGGAAGTGTTTACGCAGTGGCGGCCGCATTTCATCTGGATGGACATCCGCATGCCGGTGATGGACGGTCTTGCAGCCACCCGGCGCATCAAGGCCTCCGAGGCCGGTAAATCGGCCATAGTAGCAGCGTTCACTGCCCACGCCCTGGAGGAGGAAAGAGAACAGATTCTGGCGGCCGGCTGTGACGATTTTGTGCGAAAGCCCTACCGCGAGCAGGAGATATTCGAGGTCATGGCAAGGCATCTGGGGGTCGGATATATCTATGAAGAAGGCGAAGAGCGCCAGACAAAGGGCGAAGGGGAACCTCCCAAGGATGCGCTGACACATGAAGCTCTGGCGCAACTGCCGGATGATTTGTTAGCGGAACTGAAACAGGCGACCATCGATCTTGACGTGGATCGAATAGGGGCGATCATCGATCAGATCCGCGGGTTGAATGGGCCTGTCGCAGACGGCCTGGCGGATCTGGTCAAGGATTTTCAATACGAGAAGTTGCTGGCTTTGATTTGAAACCATTGACCATAGAATATTGACGATTGATTATTTGTTGAATCGCTGCGCCCTTTCAATTGATTATTGAATATTGACTATTGACTATTTGTGGAATCACTTCGTTCTATCTATCTTTTTATATAATCGATAGAATTCCTTCAATCTTCAATCTGCAATCGTCACTCTTCAATGGATAAGCGGAGGATTTTAAAATGCCTCAATATGAAACAATAATGAGATATCAAGGGTCAAAGACAAAGATCTTGTTCGGGATAATTCCGGCCTTATGCCTATTCCTTGCCTTGCAAGTAACGGCAATGGCGGATGGACCGCAAAACAAACAGGCGGAGGAAGCTATTCAGTCCGATGATCTCGATTCAGTAATTCTTCATCTCAAATGGTATCACCAGTTTCAGTTCGCAGGCTATTATGCCGCCGTGGAGAAAGGTTATTTTCGTGAATCCGGATTCGATGTCACCCTGGTGGAAGGCAGACCGGGCCGCAATGCTATTGATGAAGTTTTGGCCGGGCGGGCACAGTACGGCGTGTCAAACGTGGATGTTTTGCTGAATCGACTCAAAGGTAAACCTGTGGTCGTACTCGCGGCAATCTTTCAGCATTCACCTTTTATTTTACTGTCTCTAAAAAATTCAGGAATTGCGACCCCGCAGGACTTAATTGGGCGGCGTGTGATGTTGATGAAAGGCGTTAATAATGCGGAAGTTCTGGCCATGCTGCATAATGAAGGGATATCAATGGGTCAGATACGAAAGATCGACACGACTTTTGACATTAACGACTTAATCGACGGAAAGACCGATGTTTTCAACGCCTATATAACAAACGAACCCTATTTCCTGGAAAAGCAAGGCATACCTTTTTCCATCATACGTCCGGTGACTTACGGTATTGATTTTTATGGGGATTGTTTATTTGCCGCTGAACGGGAGGTAAAGGATAATCCGGGACGCGTGAAAAAATTCCGGGAAGCAAGTCTTCGCGGTTGGGAGTATGCCATGCAGCATCCTGAAGAAATCATTGATGTGATCCTGAACAAATATGGTTCGAAGAAGACAAGAGAGCACCTTCGTTTTGAAGCCAAAGAGATGCGAAACCTTATCATGCCGGAACTTATGGAAATGGGTCACATGAACCCAGGCCGCTGGCGCCATATAGCCGATACCCTGGTTCAATTTGAGATGGCCGACCCGGAATATTTTCTTAAAGGGTTTATTTACGATCCAGACCCGAAACCGGATTATACATGGGTACGCTGGATAGTTGGAGCAGCACTTTCCATCAGTTTACTGGTGGGTCTAAGCGCTGTTGTGCTTCTGATTATTAATAGAAGGTTTCAAAGGGAGGTTAATGAGCGGAGACAGGCAGAGGCGGAATTAGTGGAATACAGGGACCACCTTGAGGAAATGGTGGAAGG
>JAFDAP010000298.1 GCA_019313765.1 Deltaproteobacteria bacterium
ATATTTTGATTTACGGGACAATTAATCCAGTTTATCCTGTTGATCCTGTCAAAAAAAATAGGTGAACTATTACAATAATAGTTTTTCCATTTAACCGGGGCGGCTATATCAAATTTGGAGGTAATAATGACCGACATAAGTCCGATAAACTATAAAATCCACCTTGAACCCGATTTAGAGAACTTCAGCTTCTCGGGAAGTACGGAGATACTGTTGGATGCCTCAAAACCGGTAAATGACATTACCCTGAATATCCTGGAACTGGAAATTCGGAACTGCAAAGTCCTTGCAGGTGCCGAGTTTCTGGACTGTACCTTTCATGATCATCCTGAAAAAGAACAGATGACGATCTCACTTCCCAATGAAATGGTGGGGGAAATCACACTGAAGATAGATTACTTGGGACAAATCAATGACAGGATGGCCGGGTTTTACAGGAGCAAATATTCTGCAAAAGGCAAAGAAAAATACATTGCAGTGACGCAATTTGAAGAAAGCGACGCTCGACGGGCATTTCCCTGTTTTGACCGGCCGGACAAGAAAGCGACTTTTGACATTGAAATGGTCATCGATGAAGACCTGGTCGCCATTTCCAATACAGCCGTTACCTTAGAGCAAGCTTCAGGTGCAGGCAAAAAGCTCGTAAGATTCGGACAGACACCCAGGATGTCCACCTACCTGCTTTTTTTCGGGGTTGGCGAGTTTGAATTCATTGAAGACCCCGGGCGTGTGCTGGTCCGCGCGGCGGTCATGCCCGGAATGATAAAACATGCAGGATTCGGGCTTGAATTTGGAAGAAAATCCCTGGATTTCTGCGAAGAAAACTTCGGGACAGGATACCCCCTTGAGAAGCTTGATCTCATAGCAGTTCCTGATTTTGCCTTTGGCGCAATGGAAAACTGGGGCGCGATTACATTCAGGGAAAACCTGTTGCTTCATTTTCCCGGTATCACATCCAAGGCGGGCGTGGAAAGGATTTGTGAGGTCATTGCCCACGAGATAGTACACCAGTGGTTTGGGAACCTGGTCACACCTTCCGATTGGAAGTACCTCTGGCTAAACGAAAGCTTTGCAACATACTTTGGCTATGGCGCCGTGGCCCACTATCACCCGGAGTGGGACATGTGGGAGCAATTCCTCCATTCCCAGACCCATACGGCCCTTGAAAGGGATTCCTTACTTGAAACATTCCCCATTGAGATCCCCGGAGGAGAGCATGTGGTAATCAACATTGCCACTGCCCCCATCATTTATAACAAGGGCGCAAGCATATTGAGGCACATCAAAGGATATATGGGGGAGGAGGCATTTAAAGAGGGTCTCAGATATTACCTGAAAAAACATGAATACGCCTGTGCATCAAGTCCCGACATGTGGGAGGCATTTGAAGAGGTTTCGGAGATACCCATAACCCAGATAATGAAGAGCTGGATCGAACAGCCGGGGTTCCCTATTGTCGAAGCAACAAAAGACGGGAACACGCTGATTCTCAAACAGAAAAGGTTCAGTTATTTGCCCAATAACTCGGACCAGTCATGGCTTGTTCCGGTAAGTGTGAGGGTCTTCTATGACAATGGTGATTCAAAAACCATTTCAGCGCTTCTCGAAAATAAACAAACGAACATGGATATTGGCGATAATGTGATTGCCTACAAAGTCAATGACATGCAGACAGGATTTTACAGGGTGAGGTACGAAGACGGGAGCGACTTGCATGAGCTTGGTAAACTGGTATCCGGCAAGGAACTCCCGGCAGAAGACCGCTGGGGCCTTCAAAATGACCTCTATGCTCTGGTTAAAAACGGCCATGCTGAAATGGATGAATACCTGGGCTTTATTGCAAATTATTCCCATGAAGACGCCTTCCTCCCCCTTATCAGTATTGCGGGAAACCTATTTCATGCATACCTGATCATGGAAGGGCATGAAAAAGAAAAAGTGGCCGCAATGGGTCGATCCCTGCTTGAGAAGGTACTCGGTGATATGGGCCATGATCCGGATCCGGGCGAAAAACACACCACGTCTGTGCTCAGGGACCAGATCTTGTTTCATGCGGTGCTGTATGGTTCAAAAGATACGGAAAAATTCGCACTTGATAAATTTTCGTCACTCATGGAGGGAGATGCAGTGCATCCCGACATTATGAAGAGTGTCATGCAGGCAGGTGCTTTAAAGGGTGACGACAAGGTGTTTGACTGGTTTGATGAAAGGCTCCATTCGTCTCAAAGCGAGCATGAAAGGATGAACATATTAGTGGCCCTTTCTAACTTCAGTGACAGGACTTTGATTGAAAAGGCCCAGCAGTACATCTTAGACAAGGTACCTAACCGCAATAAATTCATACCCGCAGGGGCCATGGCCATAAACCCGCATGCAGTACCCTTTATGTGGGACTGGTACAGATCAAAGGTCAAAGCGCTTGAAGATCTCCATCCCTTACATTACGAAAGGATAATTGCGGGAATTATTCCGGTTTGCGGGCTTGGAAGAGAGGAGGAAGTAAAGGGGTTCTTTGAGAATTATGTGACCGAAAAGGGCCTGTCCAAGGATGTGATAAGATTATCCTTAGAGAAACTTGAGATAAATGCCAGGATGCGGGGTTATAATCCAGACCTCGAAAATTTTAGCTGATTTTGGGGTAATATTTTGGACAAAAGGGTGCGTTTCTAACTCCAGATTTTGGTTCAAGGTTCAGGGTTCACCGTTCATTTGTCAGACGGTACACTTTCCGAGTCAATTCTCGTGCCAGTCGTTCGACCTTGAGGCTCTCGACAGGTTGCCAAGCCTCAATATCTTCAAAACGTTCAATCTTCATCGTTCCTTAACCTTAAACCGTGAACCCTTGAACCGTGAACCTGACCAGTTACTATCCTTTTTGCCTTGATACGGCTATAAATGCGTGCTATTCCCTATCCTCAATCGGGGAATTTTGCAGGTCTGAGAATAGTTATTTGAATGTATTTCTGAAAGGGGAATATTTATGCTTACGCTGAAATTCGATGAGAATGTATGTACAACCTGCCCGACCGGCGACTGCCTCGTAAAATGCCAGTATATGGATGTCGAAAAAGATACTGCAATAGAGGAGATGGTTAAGATAAGCCGGGGAGAGGACTCTTTTGTGTTTAATGATTGTGTCACCTGTTACGGGTGCGAGGAATATTGCAAGAGGGGAAATCATCCCTTCTATCTGATCACCGAAAGGAGAGAGGAAAAGGGGTTGCTGACCTCACCCAGGGCTATAACCAGACAATGGATCAATATAGGAGAGCCCCAGGGAAAATACAGGCTGGGAAAAGTGAAGGAAAAGGTCCTCTCTTTCGGTTTTATGCCCGAATTTTTGAGATGGGTTAAGGGAAGGCTTTTTGAGGATGTCATGCCCTCCTTTATTTTCGGCCAGGAATTCTTTTGTAATGTGGTCTATATACATTTTGCCAACACCTCGATAATCAAAGAAAGGCTCCCAATGGTCGTGGATAACTTCAAAAAACTGGGCGTCAAAGAGGTTGTTTTCATGCATGACGAGTGTTACGGCGCATTCGCACACCTTGCACCTGCATACGGCATAGAGGTACCCTTTAA
>JAFDAP010000299.1 GCA_019313765.1 Deltaproteobacteria bacterium
CACGGCGTCTAATATTACAATGACTAACAGCTTGATTTTGCAGTGATTATTAGCAGAAAGAATGCCGTGATATTTTTAAAGTCATTGGAAATTAGTACTGCGAAAATCGGTGGTAATCGTACATACCGAGGAACCCCGATGTCTGAAAAACTGTTTGAAACGATCACGCTGAACAACAATCTCGATCTTGAAATCTGGGACCTGAGCCGTGTCATAGCCGGTGATCGGTGGCTGGTCAGTATGGAAGCCAGGCTAAATTTTCCCATTGAAATCGAGCACCTTGAAACCTTGCCTGACAAAGAAAAAGTGCTTGCCATACTCAAAGAGACATTTGGGGAGGAAATCTCATACAGGTACAACCATGAAAATTTTTTTGTGGATAAAAATCAGAAGCGGGAGGTCTTCCAGGAGAACCTGGAAAGGCTGAAGGAAAACGTCCTCCTATACCTGTCCCGTCCGGATTTTGCGAAAAAACTGGTTTTGTCAAAATACAGGGAGCTGAAAACCAGAAAACCCCATCTGTTTAGTAAATCATGAGCATTTCTGATTGATGATCGTATCTGCCTATCAACCATACCTCGCACCCTTTCCCGGCTTTTTTTCAAAGGCCGCTCGTTCGGATATCCTCGTTCTTATGGATGCGGTCCAGTTTCCCCGGGGCACGACCTGGTTGACCAGGAATCGCTTTAAGAACGACCAGGGGTCCTTGTGGATGACCATACCGGTGTGGAAAAAGGGTCTGGGGCTTCAGAAAATCAATGAGGTCAGGATCTGCAGCGAGGGACGCTGGGCAAGAAAACACCTGGAAAGCCTGAAGACCGCATATGCAAATGCCCCTTTTTTTGAAGAACACCTGACATTTATTGATGAGATTTTTTCGGAGATACCGGAAAAACTCGTGGACCTGAATTTGAAGATCATTAAACATATTATGAAGCACCTGGAAATTTCCGCTAAAGTACTGTTGCTGTCGGAACTGGATATTGACGTAAAGGAACCACGGCTCTCGGTGGAAGTATGCAAGAAACTGGGGGCTTCCCATTTCCTGGCCCAGAGTAGCGCAAAAAAATACTTGGATAAAACAGCATTTCAAGAGGCAGGTATCGAGCTTAAATTCTTTAACCCCCGTTATCCCGTCTATCCGCAGTTGTGGGGGACATTTGTCCCGAACCTCTCTGCCTTTGACCTCATTTTCAACTGCGGGCCAAAAGCTCAGAACATTCTTAAAAAGGCATAAGGGAATGAGAATGAAAAACATGCTACCGCAAGGGACAAGAAAAAAAATAGTCATAAGCCTTATCGTTGTTTGCATCGGGATCATGTCGAGTACTGCCGCCCTCGATGCGTTACTCAAAATGACCTACGTAAAAAAAATAGATGACAGGGGGAGTCAATATTTCAGTGAAACGCTCAAAAGGGCCGTATATGCCTTTGCAATAGCGAGAGCAATTAACGGTGTCATTTCAGTGGTCCAGGATACTAAGCTTGCCGTTACTCCTGCCGGTTTTGGCGTTGCATTGGGCGTTGGTGAAATACTTGACCCGATCAACGATTTAATTGAACGTTTTTCGTGGATAATGTTGATCAGCACCACCTCTTTGGGTATTCAGAAGATATTTATGGAAGTGGGGATCTGGTTTGGTTTCAAGATTTTATTAACCTTTTCCATGTTTGTTTGCCTGATCGGAATATGGGTGCCCCGGTTTTCAAGCGTCAATTTCATGAGTCTGGGGTATAAAATGGTATTGGTATCTATTGTGATAAGGTTTTGCATACCCGCAGTCGCAGTCATAAGCGATGAGGTGTACGACCTTTTTTTAGAAGAAAAATATCTGAAGTCAACTGAATCGTTAGAAAAGATCAAACGTGAGATAAAGAATCCTAATTTACTTGAGCAAGATACTGAAAACAGACCTGGTGAGTCAGGATTCTGGGATGAACTGAACCGAATGTACAAGGATGCAAAAGAAACCGCTAATATAAGACACAGGCTTGCCCTTTTAAAGGATGCGGTGTCTCATTGTGTTACTTACATTATCAACCTGATAATTGTGTTTGTCCTTCAAACTATTGTAATACCCGTTCTTGTGCTTTGGGGCCTTATAAGGTTTACCGGATATTTACTCGGAACCAACATATCCAATGCCCTGGAGCAGAGGTTAAAGGCCATTACGATTAAAAGTTAGCCCTAACGTTGCATAAACAACACGGCTTAATATTCTTAAAAACCTTTATACTTCAAGGTTTCCGCACGTTTTCACAGGCATTTAAGGACATCACTATTTGTGAGTTCGAGCAAGGCCCTAAAAATCGCCGTGTTGTTTACCCTTCGGGAAAGCCGAGGGCGCCGCATCTCCTTTGTTGTCAAGGGTTCGCAGTAGAATACTACGGCTTCACCCTTGACGCCTCGGATCTGCAGCACCCTCGACTTTTGCAACGTTAGGGTTAGCCCGCCGGGTCCTGTGAAGTTCATGAACCCTTTGGACCCCTTTGAAGGCCTTGCGGCCCGGGAAAGGTCAAAAAGATCGGAGTAAGTATTGAGTAAGAACGTAATAACCGGAGATACAGAGGCATCATGGAAACAGGTCCTCTCTCAAAGCATCACCACTCCTGATTCCCTGCCTGCCTCTTTTGAAATAGATGGGGCAGGGCTTCATGAGGTGACTACCCAATATCCCATGCTCATCAACCCCTACTATCTCGGTCTGATCAGACAGAAGGGGGATGCAATATACAGGCAGTGTATTCCCGACATGCGGGAAATCACGAATCAAGCCGGCCTGGAAGACCCGTTGAATGAAGATGGGCTTTCCCCGGTCCCGGGCCTGACCCACAGGTATCCGGATCGGGTTCTGTTTCTCATATCTTCGCGCTGTGCCATGTATTGCAGGTTCTGCAACCGGAAGAGGAAAGTCGGGCGAGCTTCCATGGTGACCAAAGAAACAATAAGGGAAGGGCTTTCCTATATTCAAAGCAACAAGGAGATAAGGGATGTTCTTCTTTCAGGTGGAGATCCCCTCCTCCTTGAAAATAAAGGACTCTTTCGAATCCTGAGTGAACTGCGCACCATGTCCCATGTGGAGATCATCCGCATCGGAACGAGGGTTCCCTGCACCCTGCCCCAAAGGATTACGCCCCGTCTGACAAATATTTTGAAAAAATTCCATCCGCTTTATATCAACACCCATTTTAACCATCCCCGTGAAATCACACCGGAGGCCGGCCTTGCCTGCCGAAGACTCGTTGACGCGGGAATCCCCTTAGGATGCCAGACAGTGCTTCTCAAAGGGGTCAACGACGATATAGAGATCATGAAGGAATTAATGCAGAAACTCTTGACAATCCGGGTCAGGCCCTACTATCTGTTCCAGGCAGACGTGGCAAAAGGGACATCACATTTCTGGACCCCCTTGAGTCAGGGGTTGAAAATCGTCTCCGGGTTGCAAGGACACACGTCGGGTCTTTGTGTGCCGCATTTTGCCATTGATCTGCCGGGAGGCGGAGGAAAGATCCCGCTGCTTCCGGAATATGTGATGGAGGCAAATGAAGACGGCCTTTTGATAAAGAA
>JAFDAP010000300.1 GCA_019313765.1 Deltaproteobacteria bacterium
GGCAATCGGTGAGCAGGAAAGAAGTACGCTTCGTCATGAACCTGGAATGGTTCAGGAGGCAGGGACTGACCTTTCTAAAGGACTTCACCAAGAACTTTCTTGAACAGACATTGTTCAGTTGCTGATCGAGGAGCGGCTTACCTGGCCGGTACGAGCCGTTCTGTCGGGAGGGGGTGGTCGACAAAGGCCACTTCCTACCCCGAATTATCCCGCGTGGTCTGGTGTCAGATTCGATTATGTTGGTAATATAGTCATCTTTCTCGATGGCAAGATTGATTAGGTGACACCAATCGGCTTGTGGTATCACTCTAAGATATTTATCAGCTAAGTTGCTCATGAGTAAAATCTGACTTGTAAGGAATTTCGCGTCCATTTGATTGGTCTCAATAGAGAGTAATCGGCAGAAACGTAGAACGGCCTTTCCGTGCAATCCCTCTCCAGGGTACGACCAGCTAAATGGATGGGCATAAAGTTCGTTCCACGTGTCGATGAAAGGAGGATGGTTTCATGAAGCTGCTCAACAGAGAGAAACTGATCGTATTTTAGACACTTGCTTTTGAGGATGCCAAACCATATCTCAACCATTTTTAGAAAAATTTGACTTAAAACTCTCCGCAGATCGTTGCGGGAAATTTCATTCTGATTGTTTACTCTGTTTTTCAAAATACTTTTTTCATAGAAAAAAGAAATTAGCATGGAGGTTTAACAATGGTTGCACAAGAAGAAGGGGATAGGGTCAAGAGGTTAGAGGACATTGAGGCCATCAAAAAGCTTCAGACAGAATACGCATATTTTAATGATACCCTTGATTATGATAAATTGTCCGATCTATTTGTAGAAGATATTACAGGAGAGTATGGACCGAAGGCTAAATTTGGCAATAAGTCAGAGCTTATTCTACTCCTTAAAGGGATTAGAGACAAATACAAAGTGACTATGATGTGCCATCATATGACTACGCCTATTATTGAATTGAGCGGGGATAGTGCAACAGGGATATGGTATCTTTTTGGCCCGTTTACTGGGAAAGGACCGGAAGGGGGAATACCATATTGGGTACAAGGAATATATCATAATGAATACGTCAGGGGAGATGAGAAATGGAAATTCAGAAAGATACACTTCAAGTTTATTTTTTGGACTCCATATGAGGACGGTTGGGTAAAGACACCAATGTATGAGCCATAAAAGATAGGTTTATGCCTGTAGTGATAATAAAGATGGCGCTATCCTGAGTTTCCGGTTTATTTTTTTAGGACCTGATCGAAGCGGTGGATAGGTGGAGGAATCGGGACTTATCACAGGTACCGATCAAGTATCTGATCTTAGGCGGTGTTTGCTTCGACATGCGCATAGATGGAAGTGTCGAGAAGTTCCCTGTGCTGGTGGCTGTCGGCGTTACGGAAACCGGCCACAAGCTGGTTTGGGTTTCCAAGCCGGGGATAAGGAGTCAGCCTCCAATTGGCGAGAATTTTTCAAGGACCTCAAGACACGGGGCCTTAATGGCCAGAAGGTAACCTTGGGGATTATGGACGGCCTAACAGGCATTGAGAAGGTATTCAAGGAAGAGTTCTCAAAGGCCAAAATCCAGCGATGCTAGGTCCATGTGGCTCGCAATGTCCTAGACTAAGGTAACAACTAAGAGTCTGAAAAAGACAGTGGCTGATGATCTCCGGTCCATCTTCTATGCATCCTCAAAAGATAAGGCCCTGGAATTCTTCGCTGAGTTTAAACAGAGGTGAGAAAGGCAGCTTCCTTCCGCTGTTAAATGCTTGCAGAATTCTCTGCAATCCTCTCTCACTTTCTTCAACTTCCCTGAGGAGGGATTGAAGATCTGATAACAAAATCTCTCAAGTTTCGCACCCTGAAATAGCACTTAGAGGGCCGCGGAAGTACTATTAGTAAGTAGTTTTAGTAGTAATGGACTCCATTTTGTGGTATAAACAAACTATTGATATCACAAAATAAACCAACAAAAGGAGTCGGAGAAAATGCATGCCACAAATTGCAAGAAGTTCAAATGAGAAATTGAAAATTATGTGAATAACCGCAACAATATTTTTGAATCAAGGATCGATCGTGCATTCTCCGTGTTGAACTTTAGGACCCACTTGAGTCGTACAAATATCAAGAAGAAGGACGGCTATCATGCTGCCCATTTGCTATTTATTCTGACACTGCTTCCCCTGCTGAAGATTGATACCGTGCATAGTTTCTGCCTGAAGAAATGGTACCATTGGTCTACGAGCAAGAAAGACAGTTTTTACAGATTCAAACAGAGTAACTACAGGTGGCGTACCTTCATGTATAAAGTCATAGACAAAATATCGAGCACTCTAAAGTTCGGGCAACATGCTCTGGATGACCGCTATTTTGTTATTGATGATACCGTTATTACCAAGAGAGGCCGGGATATAGAAAATGTCTCTTTCATTCACGACCATAACCTTGGCCGTTCCGTATTGGGTTTCTGCATTGTGACATTAGGGCTTTTCACCGGACAAAATTTCTACCCCATTGATTTTGCTTATAGATTCGGGAAAAAACGACATCCCAAGAGCCCTGATGAAAAGATCGGTGATCCCAGAAGCATAAGCGGTCAAAGGAGCTATGAGGCAAAGCACAAAACCAAACTCGAACTATCCCTTGAAATGATTCAATCGGCTTTTGATCGTGGAATCCGAGCCGGATACGTTCTGTTTGACAGCTGGTATGGATGGCCGGTGCTCATAAATGCCATTAGAAAGATAAGCGATGATCTCCATGTTATTTGTCGCCTTAAGGACAGCAAAGTCCTTTATGAGTACAATGGAAAAACATACCGCCTCTCTGAACTCTATCAAAAAATGAAATCAAGGTTCAAAAAAGATTTCAGAACCGGACTCCTATTAAAACGTGTTACGGTGAAATATCCCGGATCTCATGCAGACGCCGTAATTGTATTTTCAAAAGGATATCATGAACCAGAAGATGACACAGTCAAGGGGAAAAAGAAGACAAAGGAACCTAAGTGGGTTGCCTTCCTTTCAACGAATATCCGATTGCATGCATCTACTATCATCAAGAAATACACTAAACGCTGGACCGTGGAAGTATGCTTCAAAGAAACCAAACAGCTGCTGGGTCTTGCTAAAGAGCAAAGTAACGACTTCAACGCTCAGGTCTTTGCTACCACGCTCAGCTTCTTGCGATACAATCTCCTAAATTTCCTTAATGAGAATGAGGGGTTAGCAACCAAAGGAAATCTTTTCCAACAGATGATAGATGAATCCGCTATAATCACTTACGCGCAAAGACTCTGGGACTTTTTCCGCGGCTTATTTACCGTGACAATTTCACAGATCTTCGAGCTTTTTAAAATTGAGGAGGAATGTTCCTCCTATTTCAACGTACTGACAGAGACTATATGCGCCTCTACGCCAATTCAGGGGTGCGAAACTTGAGATTTGAGTGTAACCTTCAAAATCTTTTTGGTATTCTCGGTCACCTTGAAGCGGTCATCGATTCTGAGGCCGCAAACCCATACGATCCTATTGCTGTGAGTCAAAATAGGTATTT
>JAFDAP010000301.1 GCA_019313765.1 Deltaproteobacteria bacterium
TTCACGATGGACCGGGTATCCGGACGACCGTATTCATGAAAGGCTGCCCCCTTAAGTGTTTGTGGTGTTCTAATCCTGAATCAATGGATTTTTCCCCTAATCTGATGGTTAGGGATATCAATTGTAAAGCATGCGGAGAATGCGTAAAAGCCTGTCCGGAAGGGGCAATGACAATTACAAAGGAAAAAGGTAGAAAAATAGATTGGGGAAGATGTAATCAGTGTTTACGATGCGTTGATGCCTGCATATATGATTCATTGAATATATGTGGAAGATATATGGAGGTGAAAGAGGTTTTCGATGAAGTCATAAAAGACAAACCCTTTTATAAGAATTCGGGCGGAGGTGTTACGGTTTCCGGAGGAGAAGCATTATCGCAGAGTGAATTTGTGACGGAACTATTAGAAATGTCAAAAAAAGAGGGCTTGCATACGGCATTAGATACTACAGGTTACGCTCCCTGGGAGAAGATGGAAAAGGTCTTGAATTTTGTGGATCTCGTTCTCTTTGACATTAAGCATCTCGACTCCCGGGAACACAAGAGAACAACGGGTTTCGGAAATGAACTTATCCTGGAAAATCTGGAAAAGACGTCCCGACTAAAAAGTATATGGCTGCGCATGCCGCTCATTAGAGGTTTCAATGATTCTGAAGCCTACATCAAGAATATCGTCCTTTTAGGAAAGAGGATTGGTGCTGAGAAAATTTCCTTGCTTCCATATCATGAGGGAGGAAAATCTAAAAGTGAACAGTTGGGTCGAACTTATAAGTTCGCCGAGGCAACGGCACCTAACGACGAACATATTGATTACCTTAAGCAAGTTATCGAAACTGCGGGCATAAAGGCATCAGTTGGCAGCTAGGAGGCTGTTCGAGAATCCCGCAGGGCGGGACTGCGATCGGCTGCAAATTCTGATGGCTACGTTGTCAAGCCCAAAACGTCCTCAATCCCGCCATGGCGGGACTACGCCTACGGTCGTTTTGGCCTTGTCGCTCCCGCTCAAAGTCCGGGATCTTCGACTTGCCCTCAAAATTTTCGCTCGATCTCGCTACGAAGCCATTCTCGGTCAGCCTCCTAGGTCAGCTTTCTAATTTCCAGTTTCAAATACGCTTATCTGATGAAAAAAATAAGAGTACTGATAGGTATGTTGGGTTTGGACCAGCATGAAGTGGGGGCTATTGCCGTATCAAGAATGCTAAGGGACGCGGGGTTGGAGGTTATCTACGCCGGGAAATTCAATACACTGGATATGCTCGTGAAAACGGGCATGGAAGAAAATGTCGATCTTATAGGATTGAGTTGCCACTCGTGGGAATATATCCATTACATTCCTGAGCTGTTCCGGATCATGCAAGAGAACGATTTTGAGATCCCTGTCGTTGCAGGTGGATCGGTCATCACTCCCGCGGATGCGGAAGACTTGCTGAAAAAGGGGGTCGCCGCGGCCTTTGGGTCTTCATCCACGCCTTCTGAGATTATTAAGCGAATAAGAGAACTGGTTGAAAGCGCTCCGGGATAATTAGTGCCTGAACGAAAACCTGTTCAGGCACGATTTCGGATTTCGGATTTCGGATTTCGGATTGATTAAAACAACTTCACCTGAATATAACTCAATGACCGATGGTGGGTATTTTAGATTTCAGGGTTTTCGTTCAGGCACTATATTTTAGATTTCAGGGTTTTCGTTCAGGCACTAATTACCATTTTTCATACCGAAAGGCTTTAGACAGTTACCAACTGCTTAGTTTCCGATCATGGTTCGGGATTCATGGATTACGTTAAGGAGATTTTTTTGATTCCCCAATTCCTCAATCCCTTAATTCGCAATTCCGGTTTATCCGGGTTAGGTGACAGATATGGATAAGAAAGAGATTTTTTCTCAACAGGAATTACAGGCGATGGGTGCGCGGACATTGGATCTTCTCCAGGAAAGCATTGAGGCGGGGGACAAGGAAACAGCCAAGAAACTGGCACGGAGGATGTATAATGAATTCTCCGCCATGCATGACCTTTACAGGGACTGGATTACCGACCTCCTGACGTTTATCGGAGGCCGGTTTGGGGATGATACCTTGTATGAAGCCTTGAAGCAGTCAGTTGATGGTTATACCAAGAACCTTGGGAATCGATACACTGACAAATCAACACGACGAAAATTGGAGATACTGACTGCCGGTCTGAGAGGTCATCTCCAGCCATTTGAGATAGAAGAAGACGAAGAGAAGTTCACTATTACTCCGCGGCCATGCGGGAGCGGTCAACGTCAGATACAGGATGGGGCATACGGTCCACCACGCAATTTCATGAAGATACGAAAAGCACAGCCGATGACCTTTGACCAGGAGGATTTCCCTGTATATTGTGCCCACTGTTTTTTTCAAAATATGGCATCCCCCGAACCGGGAGGTTCTCCGCTTTTTGTTACTGAGCCCTCGTCCAAGGTGGGCGAGAGGCCTTGTCGTATCTATGTGTATAAATGAGGAACCCGTGAACGGTTACCTCATTTCAAACATTAGGGAGGCTTTTGTATGGATTACAAAAACATACTTTACCAATCGGAAGACCATGTGGTTACCATTACCCTAAACCGGCCCGAGGTTCACAACTGCATTAACCAGGAGACAGCCCGAGAACTGCAGACCGCGTGGAAGAGATTCCGCGACGATAATGATGCCTTTGTGGCTATTATCACGGGCGCAGGAGAAAAGGCGTTCTCAGCGGGCTGGGACCTGAACGATGCGGCGGCACTTGAGAGCCTTGGAGACTGGGATGAATACCGCCAGACCATATATAATGAAGAGGGTCCGTGTGGGTACACCAGGCGGGTCGATATCTTTAAGCCGATCATTGCCGCGGTCAACGGATACGCCTTTGCCGCAGGGCTCGAAACAGCACTTTTGGCCGACATCCGCATCGCCGGTGAAAACGCGGAGTTCGGATGCCTCGAGCGGCGTTGGAACATCGTGGCAGGGGACGGGCTCTCGGTCCGCCTGCCCCTCGTGGTAGGGTTTGCCAAAGGGCTGGAACTCCTCATAACCGGACGGCGCATCGATGTGAAAGAGGCAGAACGCATCGGGCTCGTCAACGAGATCGTCCCTGAAGGCAAGGCCCTGGAGAGGGCTAGAGAACTTGCCCTGTCCATATGTGAACTTCCACAGGGGGCCATACGTTCGGACAAGGAGTCGGTATTGCGCGGTGTGGGCCGGACCCTGGAGGAGAGACTCCGCATCGAGGCAGAGCATGTGCTGTCCATGTTCATGCGCAAGGACAGGCACTCTCATGGGGCCGGTTCCTTTGTGGGGAAAGAGAAACCGGAATGGAAGCATCATGGCCTTTAGCGATTTTAGATTCTGGAATTTGGATCTAAGGGTTGTAATAATAGCTTTCAGACAGACCTTATTTAAGAGAAGCTGAAGAATTACTATGGAAAATTTTTCAGAAGTTGCCGTAATCGGCGCAGGCATTATGGGTCGCGGGATAGCCCAGCTCTGTGCCCAGAGCGGTTTCTCTGTTTATCTTGTGGACCTGGATGACGAGATCCTGTCTCAAGGGATTGGTGAAATCCAAAGCGCCATTCAGAGAATGACAGACAAAGGGAAGATCTCTTCGGAAGAAGCTGGAAAAGTCCTGAAAAGGATCAAAGGCGTCACCGATCTTGACGCTGCCGCGGCAGACGCTGATCTCGTCATTGAAGCGGTTCCGGAAAATATGGAACTCAAAAGCCGGCTTTTCAGGGATATTGACAAGATCTGCCGACCCAATGTGATCCTTGCGACGAATACATCATCTCTGAGTATCGCACAGATTGCCCGGGCCACCGGGCCACCAGATAAGGTAATAGGTCTTCATTTTTTCTATCCTGTCCCCGTTATAGAAGGTGTGGAGGTAATTCCTTCCCTCCTGACTTCTGAGGAAACAGTGAGTTCCACCATGAACTTTGTAAAAACGATCGGAAAGGAACCTCTCATCAGCAGGGATTTTCCGGGTTTTATTGTCAACCGTCTCCTGCCTGCTCTCATCAACGAGGCCTTCAATCTCCTGTGGCAGGGGATTGCCCCCGCTGAAGAGATAGACAAGGCCTGCACCCTTACTCTCAGACACCCTGTGGGACCCCTTGCAATGGCCGATCTGATCGGCCTGGATACGGTGCTGTCGGTCCTGGAATACCTGCATGGAGAGTTGGGGGAAAAATACCGGCCTTCCCCTCTTTTGAAACAGCTTGTTAAGGCCGGTCATTATGGCAGAAAGAGCGGGAAAGGTGTATACGGTTATGAATCTACTATTAGAAATAAATCGGCCAAAACAGACACGGTTGTTTAGAGAGAGTGCAAGGAGAGAAAATGGGACTTTACGACTACACTATTTACAGTATCATCAAACATAATGCCAAGGTTTATGGGAATCGCGCAGCATGGATATGCGGCGACCAGAACATAACCCACAATGAGTTCTTGGCAAAGGTTGATCGATTGGCCTGCGGGCTTTTAGGGATGGGGGTTGGAAAAGGTGATCGTATTGGTGTCTTAGCGGAAAACAGCCTGGAGTTTATTTATCTGTACGGGGCTTCCGCCAAAATAGGGGCCGTTATGTTACCCATCAACTGGCGTCTTAGCCCGGAAGAGATCAAATATATAATCGCAGATGGATCTCCAAAGATTTTCTTTGCCGGGTCCGGGTTCCATGATATGATAGTGCCGATAATGTCTACGTGTTCCTTTGTTGAGAAGTGGTGTGCGATGGGGAAAGGCAGGGAAGGGTTTGTTTCCTTTAATGACTTAATGGAAAATAACGGGGCCTGCCCTGAAATAGATATTGATGCCGATGCCACGTATCTCATAATTCATACTGCTGCCGTGGGCGGAAGGCCGCGCGGAGCAACCCTGTCCCAGAGGAATCTGGTCGTTTCAAGTCTGTTAGCCATATGTTCATTCGGTTTATCGTCGGAGGACTGCAGCCTGTGCGCATTACCGTTATTTCACATAGCAGGACTCGGGATATCATTGAGTATAATGCAGGCTGGAGGGACGAGTGTTATTCTCCCTCGATTTGACCCGGACCTTGCACTGAAACAGATTCAAGAACATAAGGCGACTGTGTTTATCGAATTTCCGCCCATGCTGGCTAAAATGC
>JAFDAP010000302.1 GCA_019313765.1 Deltaproteobacteria bacterium
AAGAGATAGCCCCACAAGAATATAATTCGCCTGGTCCCCTTTTGCCTTTTTCCAGTTGTTTTTTAAAAAATGAGAAATTTCTTTCAAAAGGCACCGAAAAAATATATATAATGGGTAAATCGGAAACAAAAGGAAAAATCATTCTGAAAAAGATTACCCCGAAAACAAAGACCACCACCGCGGGACCCAAGGCCGGGCCGTTTAGTCCTGATCAAAAAAGCGGTTACACTCACAGGCGTTCTCCTCGGAAAAAAGATAGAAAAAGCAGCGGTATAGAGGATTCACCGGCAGTATCCGCCGGCACGGCACTGGAAGAGATCTGGGATGTTTCACAGTTCAAGGTTGCGCCGGCCGAAGGCAAGACCCGGTTTCACGATTTTGACCTTCCGGACCCCCTGCTTCATGCCATCTGTGATCTCGGCTTCGAGTACTGTACGCCAATCCAGGCTGAAATCCTTCCCAGCAGCCTCTCCGGCAAGGATGCAAACGGCCGGGCCCAGACCGGTACGGGAAAGACTGCCGCCTTTTTGATCACCGTCATAACCCGGATGCTGATAAACCCCATCCAGGGAAAACGAAAACCGGGAACACCCCGGGTCCTGATTGTTGCCCCCACCCGGGAACTGGTGCTCCAGATCTCCGAGGAAGCTCGCCAGCTCTCCAAATACTGTGACCTGAAAATCGTTTCCGTGTTCGGCGGCATGGATTACGTGAAGCAGAGAACGCAATTAGGCGCTGGTCCGGTCGATATCATCGTGGCAACGCCCGGAAGGCTGCTCGACTTTCAACGGCGCCACGACATCACCCTGAAAAAGATCGAGGTGCTGATCATAGATGAGGCCGACCGCATGCTCGATATGGGTTTTATCCCTGATATTAGAAAGATCATCTATGCTACACCGTCAAAAGACAAACGCCAGACCCTGCTTTTCGGCGCGACGTTGACCGGGGAGATTACCCGACTGGCCTCCCAATGGACCCGCAACCCTGTGACCGTTGAGATTGAACCTGAAAAAGTCGCCATCGATACCGTGGAGCAGATAGTCTACATAGTGACGGCCGGCGAAAAATTCGCACTGCTCTTCAACATCATCGACAAACAGGACTTGCATCGGGTCCTGGTTTTCTGCAACAGGCGCGACGAAGTGAGACGGCTCGCGGAGACCCTGACCCGCCACGGTATCAACTGCTCCGTGCTCTCCGGTGAAGTTCCCCAGAAAAAGCGGATTCGCCGTCTTGAGGATTTCAAAAACGGAAAGATCCGGGTCCTGGTCGCAACGGATGTGGCCGGACGCGGCATTCACATCGAGGGAATGGATCATGTCGTCAATTTTAAGTTGCCGCATGATCCGGAAGATTACGTGCACCGGATCGGGCGCACAGGCCGGGCCGGCGCGGCCGGCACCTCGATCAGCTTTGCCGATGAGAATGACGCCTTTTATATTCCCGCCATCGAGGAGTTCATTGACCGCGAGCTGAACTGCATCGAACCGGAGGAAAGCTGGCTTGCCATGCCAAGGCCCCTCTTTGCAAGAAAAAGTCGCAGATCACACCGCACAAGGAAAACCGCGCCCATTTCCCGAAGGTAATCCAGATCAAGTATTAGGGGCACGGCATGCCGTGCTTTTGTGGCATGGTCCCGTCGTTGGCGGGCAGGTTTAAACCAGTAATGCTCCCATACGAAATGTACGAATATCAACGCAATAATAGATTTTTTGCCCAGATCCAGAATGATATGGGCAAATTGGGTATGGAAGAATTATCCGGACAGGGGGCCGAAGATATCAGCCCGGCCTATGGCGGGATCTATTTCAGTTCCGATCAGGCCGTCCTGTACCGCACAAATTACACGTCCCGTTATATCACAAGGATACTGGCGCCCCTGATTTCCTTTAAATGCCACAGCACACGTTATCTGTATAATAAGGCAAAGGAGATCAACTGGACCGATATTTTTGCGGCGGATAATTCTTTTGCTATTTTTTCAACCGTTTCCAACAGCAGAATCAAGCATTCGCTCTATGCCACGCTTCGATTAAAAGATGCCATAGTAGACTGGTTTAATGAACATTTCAAAAAAAGACCCGATATAGAAAGGATTGACCCCGATGTATGGATCAATCTACATATAGAGAATAACAGGGCCGTCATAAGCCTCGATACATCCCTGGGATCGCTTCATCGCCGGGGATATCGAGCAAGGACCGTTAAGGCCCCGATGCAGGAGACCTTAGCCGCGGCCATCATAAGCCTGGCGGCATGGGACGGCTCAAAACCCATTTATGATCCCATGTGTGGTTCGGGTACTTTACTCAGCGAGGCATTGATGTTCTACTGCCGAATCCCGTCCGGCTTTCTCAGGCAACGGTTTGGATTTGAATTCCTGCCCGATTTTGAGTATGACTTATGGAACTCAATAAAACGGGACGCCGATCAAGAAATTCGAGGAGTGACAAAAGGTCTGATTTCAGGGAGTGACATATCATCCGAGGTTGTTGAAGCCGCAAGGACCAATATCAATAAACTGCCCAATGGAGAGAAAATCGGTCTTCGGGTTATGGATTACAAGAAGATTCAACAGTTAGAGGATACTATCATTGTCTGCAATCCTCCTTCCGGCGTTCGTCTCGAAAGAGATAAGGACCTAAGTAAATTATACGGGGAATTGGGGGATTTTTTAAAGCAGCGATGCAAGGGCTCCACGGCATACATATACTTCGGGGATAGAGAACTGATCCCGAAAATCGGTCTGAAACCATCATGGAAAAGGCCCTTGAAAAACGGGGGGCTTGACGGCAGATTAGCCAAATTTGAGATTTACTGACATGCAAAATATACGAAATTTCAGCATTATTGCCCATATCGATCACGGGAAATCCACCCTTGCGGACCGCCTTATTCAATATACCGGACTGGTAACGGACCGGGAGTTCCGGGACCAGATACTGGATACCATGGATATTGAAAGGGAAAGGGGGATTACCATAAAGAGCCAGACCGTTGCCCTGCCTTACACTGCCGCGGACGGGAAGGAATATGAACTGAATCTTATCGACACCCCAGGACATGTGGACTTTTCCTATGAGGTATCCCGGGCCCTTGCATCATGCGAGGGGGTCCTGCTCCTTGTGGACGCATCCCAGGGCGTGGAGGCCCAGACCGTGGCCAATGTCTATATGGCAATGGATCACGATCTTGAGATCGTCCCGGTCATAAACAAGATCGATCTCATATCCGCTGATGTGGATCGGGTAAAGGAACAGATAGAAAACGAACTCGGGCTTGATCCGGAAACGGCCATACTCTGTTCCGCCAAAGAGGGGATCGGCATTGAGGAGGTCCTTGAGGCCGTGGTTAAGCATATACCGCCTCCGGGCGGGGATAAACAGAATCCCCTGTCGGCACTAATATTTGATGCCCATTATGACCCTTTCCGCGGGGCGATCATAAGCTGCCGCCTCGTTGACGGGTCTGTCAGGCCCGGAGATATCATCCGTTTCATGTCCAATGACGCCCATTACAGGGTGGAAGAGGTGGGTGTCTTCCG
>JAFDAP010000303.1 GCA_019313765.1 Deltaproteobacteria bacterium
GGGGCCGTGCTGCCATCCATAATGGGAACCTCGGGCCCGTCGAGTTCAACCACTGCATTATCTATACCCAGGCCGAAAAAGGCGGCCATCAGGTGTTCAATGGTGGCAACCCTGCACCCGTTACAACCGATGGTTGTGGCAAGCGTCGTGCTACATACATTGGCAAAACGTGCCTCGACCATGGGGTGCCCGTCCAAATCGGTCCTCACAAACTTAATTCCTGTATCAGATGGTGCGGGCCTGATATTCAAGTGAACCCTTTCTCCACTGTGAAGACCGATGCCCGTGCACTCAACCTGATCCTTCAATGTCCGCTGTTTGTAGTCCAATATTTGCTCCTGTCAGTACTTTGATTCTATTTAAAGAACTTGGTGCGCCCACAAGATATTGAGCATGTGCGATGTTTGGGTACAATTCATTCCCTTTGTCAAAGCAAATGGCATGCCAAAGTTAGGAAAATATGAATGTTTTGCAAACATATGGTTTAATCTATTGATTTAACTGAATAATAATATCAGTCGCAACCTATGGGTATGGCAGCAGGCTCAAGGGCATTAAGCCCAAGGTGTGTCAAAAAAACCACATTTATTAAAGAATGAAGACTTTATGCACACTTTTCTCGGCGCTGTCCGGCATCACTTGATAAACACGATTTTTTGTATTATTAATTGACCTTCCTGGTCCTTATTGGTTCAGGCAATAAACACACTTAACATTGGGCAAAAAACATGCTGCGTATCGCAAAAACCTTACCTCGATTTCTGCTCCTGCTGACCCTTATGTGTTTTACGGGGTGCTATCCGGCGCTGATTAAGCCGGCCCAGCGCCCTGATGAAGCCCTTTCAAGGGTCCGTTTCTTTTATCCCTCCTTCAGGGACGACATGCAAATTGAATCTCTTGTCCTTGCCCTTGAAAGAAATCTTGAGTACCTTCACCGGCTCGATCCTGAAAGAATTTTTAATTACGGACCTGACAAGTTCACCTGCCGGCAGGTCCTTGAGAGTCAGGAGGCCTTGCTGAAGCTTATAAAGGAAAACCCCGATCCCGACAAATTGAATAAGGAGGTCCGGAAGCAATTCCGGCTCTATCGAGCTACCGGTCGCGTGGGTAATAGCAAGGTCCTTTTTACCGGCTACTTTGAACCCATTTTTGACGGAAGTCTGACCCCGGACGAGACCTTCAAATATCCCATATACCGGCAACCCGATGATCTTGTAAAAATTGACATGTCTCTGTTCAGCAAAAAATTCAAAGGCCAAAGCATTGTCGCAAGGATTGAAGGGAATAAGGTCATACCCTATTATTCCAGGCGTAATATAGAAATGGAGAAAGCCCTCCGGGGACGCAATCTGGAAATTGCCTGGTTAAAAGATCCTGTGGATGTTGCCTTCCTTCATATACAGGGCTCGGGCCGATTGAGCCTGCCTGACGGCAAGAGTACCCTGGTCGGTTACAAGGCATCAAACGGTCACCCCTACAGGAGCATTGGACGGTATCTGCTGGACATGGGGTTCATGAACCGGGAGCAGATGTCCATGCAGGGCATCCGTAAATATTTGGCCGAAAACCCCGATATGATAAACCGAGTACTCGACCACAATCCCTCCTATGTCTTCTTTCATGTCCTGAACAGCGGTCCTCTGGGTAGTATCAACGTTCCGGTTACACCCGGAAGATCCTTGGCCCTGGACGCCAGACTTTTTCCAAAAGGTGCACTGGCATTTATGAAATGCCGTAAACCGGTTGTAAACGATCAGGGTGAAATCACAAAATGGAAGGAGTTTTCCCGTTTTGTGTTGAACCAGGACACGGGTGGTGCAATCAAGGGGGCAGGAAGGGCAGACCTCTTCTGGGGAATCGGCCCCTATGCCGAAACAGCCGCAGGACACATGCAACATGATGGGATGTTATATATCCTTATTAAGAAACCATAAAATACTTATTTTTTGACAGGATTGACGGGATGAACCGGATTAAGTTATCTTGTAAATCAAAATACATCCTGTTTTTGAGAAAATTTTCATCTTCTTCAAATCTTATGGTTCAATATATAGTTAATCAATATTCAGGGCCTGCATAAAAGGCTTACGCCTAAATTCCTTACGTGGAGTTTACCCCACCGGGGCGTAGGCCTCTCCGAGCTGTAGGGTCTACAAGCCGGAAGCCTGTGGGCCGGAGGCCGTAAGGGTTTTATCCTCAGGATATTGAGGTGTTACTTTTCTGCAAATATCAGATGAGCATATACTCAGCGTAGCACAGGGCTAATAAGGTTATACAGGACACAAAAAATCATGTTTATCCTGTTATCCTGTCTAAAGTTCGTTTATTGTAGATGAGCTATTACCTTTCAAATGGAAAACCTGGATAAATCCGCCACACTCAGAAAAAGCCCTGCTAATTGCTGCAACAGCCCTACCCTGTTTTCTCTCAAAGCCTGATCATCCTTGACAAGGATTTCCGCACCATCAAAGAATTCATCCACAGGTTTTCTGAGCCGGGCCATGAGGCCCAACGCCTCATAATATTCCTTTCTTTCCATGCACTGATAAACATCGTCTTTCAATGCCTGAAAGGCATCCCACAGGGCAGATTCACAGGTCTCATTAAACAGGGCCGGATCCACCTCGAATGTCTTTTCCTGCTTCTTGATTATGTTGGTTACCCTCTTAAAAGCAAGGGCCAGTTCTTGAAACTCACCTGAATCGGAAGCAAACCTTTTGAGCTGGTCAATCCTCGGGCGTAGCTCATTGATCCGGTCAAATTCAACCGATATCACGGCCTCAATCAGGTCGGTTTCATAATCCGACCGCAACATCATCTGCTTGTACCGTTCTCTGAAAAAATCCGAAACCTTGCCAAACACAAGGTCATTGTCAAACTCGATCTCTTCACCCAAAATTGAGAGTCCCTTTTTTATGAACTCCCTGAGAGACAGATCACATCCCATATTTTCCACAATCCGGATGATGGCCAAGGCATGCCTGCGCAGCGCAAAAGGATCCGCAGTTCCCGTGGGCTCAAGGCCCACGGCAAAACATCCGGCAATAGTGTCCATACGGTCGGCAATACCAACAACGGCCCCGACATCGGATTGCGGGAGCAGGCCCCCGGCCTTTGTGGGAAGATAGTGCTCCTGAATTGCAGTGCATACGTCTTCCGGATGCCCCTCTATCCTTGAATACGCCTTTCCGATAACCCCCTGAAGGCTCGGAAACTCCGAGACCATCTGAGTGACGAGGTCACATTTACACAGGTTTGCCGCAAGTTTTATATGTTTGAGCCTTTCCGGGACCATTTTTTCACCTACGTATTCAGCCAATCGGGTAAAACGTTGAACCTTGGCATAAGACGTCCCTAAATCGGCCTGATAGATAACCCTTTTCAGGTCATCGAGCCGGTCCCCTAAGGGCCGTTTCCGGTCCTCTTTGAAAAAGAAATCCGCATCGGAAAGCCTTGCGCGCAAGACCCTTTCATGACCCCTTTGAACCACGGACTCATCCCTTGCAACCGTGTTGTTCACGGCCACAAAATTGGGCATCAATCGACC
>JAFDAP010000304.1 GCA_019313765.1 Deltaproteobacteria bacterium
CCCGGCGTATAGCCTGCGTTGCCGTTCATCGAGCATGCTGCAAAAAAGAACGACTATGGCCTTGGCTTCTTCCACAGCCAGGTCGGGATTGGTAACGATAACAGACGCAAAGGATTTCTTTAAACGAACTTTACGAGCCTTTTCTTGCCTACGGGCAACAGCGTTTTCAACAGATAGACAGACGTAGACCGAGTCGAATTTTTTACGCTGAAGCAGGCCGCAACGTACCAGCTGGGTCAATGCATGTTTGGTCTTGACGCGCAAAATATCCTTGAGTTCGGCGGCACTGTAGCCTGCCTCAGATCGAGTAACAAGGGCCTCGGCAGTTTGAAGCAAATTACCGAAGCGCGAAAACCAAACCGATCGGCAAGACCAAAGCCCAGGTTCGGTAAACCGCGCAATGGATCGGAGAGTATAGAATTTGCCTCGATGTGAATAGCTGCTCAAATACTCCAGCTGTGCCAATTTTCGAAACAGCGTGCAGCGAGCCGGATTTCCAAGTGTCGCCTTGAGCTGATCAAGAGTGGCGATTTTGTGGGCATCAAAGAAATCTCTTATGTCTTGGAGATGGTATTTTGCCTTGTTCATAATGAGACTGTTAGCCCATATTAAAAACTTTGTCAAGACCAATGTTCTCATTATGTGTTTATCGTTAAACGTAGCCATATTATTCATTACATACGATAGATCCAAGCATATAATATTACCATAATGATACGGTTAGCCCTATTAGATGTTATGTTATATTTACGCGAACCCTAAGTGCCGGGGGGTGGGTCAGTTTTATTGTCCGCTACCGGGTCAGTTTTATTGTCCATTGACAGCGGAACCGTCGCAGCTGCCTTGGGTAAACTGGGTATTACCGCTATTATCGTTGAGGGGTTGGCACCGCAAGGCAAACTGTTCAACCTAATCATCGATCAAAACGGTAACGCCGCCCTTCAAGCCGCTGATGATTTTAAAGGTATGCGGACCTATGCCCTGGTTGAAAGATTGCTCCAGGACCATGGCGAGAAAAACGGTGTACTGTGTATCGGTTCCGCGGGGGAATATCAATTGTCATCAGCATCTATTCAAAGCTCCGATGTTGATGGGCGCCCCTGCCGCGCTGCCGGCCGCGGAGGCCTTGGTGCGGTCATGGGCGCAAAAGGGATCAAAGCCATTGTTATCAGCCGGCATGGCAAAAGCCCGGACGCTATCGCTGATCCGGAATCCTTTAAAGAATCCGCCAGGGTCTTTGCCAAAGCCGTAAAGGATCATCCTTTTTCAGGGCAAATGCTTGGTGCGCTTGGCACGGCAGGACTTGTGTCGGCCGTAAACTCCATCGGGGCATTTCCAAGCTATAATGCCACCAAAGGTGTTTTCGAAGGCTGGGAGAAAATCAGCGGTGAGGCCCTGGCCGAAACCATTCAGAAACGCGGCGGTCAAACCACCCATATGGGGTGTTCTCAGTGCATCATTCGTTGCTCAAATGTATTTGTGGACGAAGGTGGCAAGTATGTTACAGCTTCTCTGGAATATGAAACCATCTGGTCTATGGGAGGCATGCCCGGTATTGATGATTTGGATGTGATTGCCAGGCTTGATTTTCTGTCCGATGATATCGGGCTGGATACCATGAATACCGGCGTTGCCATGGATGCCGGCTATAAAGAATTTGGTGACGGACAGGCGGCCATCGAGCTGATGGAGGAAATTGCCAAGGGAACGGAGATCGGAAAAGTTCTTGGAAACGGTCCGGCAGCTGTTGGCAAACATTTCAATAATCATCGCGTGCCGGTGGTAAAGGGCCAGAGCATCGCCGCCTACGACCCCAGAGGTATGCAGGGCAACGGCGTTACCTATGCAACCTCACCCATGGGCGCAGATCATACCGCCGGTAACCTGGTTGGTGCGTATCTGGGAGGTATTCTCAATCCTCTGGAAGCAGAAGGTCAGGTAAAGGCGTCTCGCAAGGCCCAAATTTTCATGGCTTCTTTGGATTGCACCGGACTTTGCTTGCTGGCCGGGGCTGCGCTGGCGGCTCCGGATGTCAGTGAAGCCCTGCTCAAAATGATCAATGCCAAGCTCGGCACACAGTTGAGCGCAGATGACATCCCGGCCCTCGGGATCCGGGTATTGAAAGCAGAACTGGAATTCAACCGCAACGCCGGATTTACCAATAAGGATGATCGACTGGCCAAGTTTTTCTATGAAGAACCGCTGCCGCCTCACAATAAAGTGTTTGCCGTCACCGACGAAGATCTGGACAATACCCTTGATTTTAAATAGGCAATGACGGATGAAGATTAGGGTCAGATTATTCGGAACGCTGCCGCAACGATATCCCGGCTACGATCCATCGCAAGGACTTGAAGTGGAGATTCAAGACGGTGCTAAAGTCAAAGATCTTTTAGCCCGTCTGGAAATTTTTGCTTCAGATGGCGGCCTGGTTGCGGTCGACAATCTGGTGGCCCAGCACGATGATGCATTAAAAGAAGGTGTCTCGGTGCGTATTTTTCAAAGCGCATTTGGCGGTTAAGTTAGGGTTGGAGACGTACATCAGTTTATAAGCTGATAGTAATGTGGAACGATCAGGTCGCTGATTTGCTCTCACACGCGGTGCTTACTGAAGAAGATTTGCAACACTCGGGGTTCACAAGTGAACAAGGTTGATCTAAAAACAGGAGGTTACATCATGAAAGTATTAGTGACTTATTTCAGCCAGACCGGAAACACGGAAAAAATCGCCAAGGCCATCTGCGAGGAAGCAGCCCGGGTCAATGAAGCCGAGCTGATAAAGCTTGAAGATGTCAGTCCCGGTGATGTGACTGGGTACGACTTCATCTTGATTGGCTCGCCGCTCCACGCCAGCAATCTGGCCGGACCTGTAAAAGAATTTTTAGGCAGCATTCAGGCAGGTTCAGGTCAAAAGATGGCCGGTTTCATTACCCATTCCGCCCCGACTTATCCGGACCAAGCCATGGATGGATTTACAGAACCTATAAAAGCAGCATGCAAGGAAAAAGGTATTGAATATAAAGGGTGTTTTGACTGCCAGGGTGCTTTGACTGAATCTTTACACGAGATGGTAAAGAAGAAACAGAATTTAAATGATAAGCAGTGGGCGGATAAGGTCAAACAGATGACCGGACGTCCCAACGAAGAAGATGAGGATAAAGCCAAAGCGTTTGCAAAAGAACTTTTAGCCTGACAATCATCTTAGAATTTTAAGGGGGGGCTTAGGGGACATTCCTTGATATATTGATTACTTAAATGCCCCGGAACTCGCTTAGTAATGGGGGACATTCTATAATCCTTATGTCAAGAGAATCTTTTAAAATTTATTTAGTCTGAAAAATCAATGGGTTATGGCATCAATTGATTTGTAGAAACACTCCTCCTGTAGCATTTTAATGTGGTTTTCTGCGAATCTGTCATATCGGCTAACCACGCATCTAATCGTTACGTCTATCCGGTATGCCCCGTTTAAACGGTGCTGCCAATCATTCCTTATCCAGATTGCAAAGTTCCAGAGAGAGGCCCATGATTGTCCCTCCCG
>JAFDAP010000305.1 GCA_019313765.1 Deltaproteobacteria bacterium
TGTTCGTAACCGACACACGAATCCCGAAACGAGCTGCGCAACCGCAACCATTTGACTCAACTGATTTTCATTTTGAAAGGCAGACCCTACTGACTCTGACCCCCGCGTAGCGGGATCTTCGACGGTCCCTGAGGACCAAGTTTTAAAAGCCGAATAAATCATGAAAAAAATCCACAAAATATTGATTATCATATTCCTCTTAGCTCCTTTTTCGGGAGGATGCGTTAAAATGGCATTGCGGGCTTCACCCTCCCTGATACCTAACTTTACCCAGGCCTTTTTCGAGGAATGTGATCCGGATCTTGCAGAACAGTCCCTTCCCTCCAACCTGAAGCTCATGGAGGGACTCCTCAAGAATGATCCCGATAACAGGCAGCTTTTGAACGCCCTCTGTATGGGCTTTACAGGTTACGCCATGTTGTTTGTCGAGGACGATGATCCGGAAAGGGCATCAAAACTTTATCTCCGGGCAAGGACCTACGGGTTCCGGGCCATTGGCAGAAACGCCTCCCAATTAAAACATCCGGGTCTGAAAAAAGAAATCATGCGGAACAGGTTGCTGGAATTTGGGAAGAGTGAGCTTATACCCCTTTTCTGGACCGCCATTTCCTGGAATGCTTGGATCAATTTGAACCTTGACAGACCTGCTGCCCTGGCACAATTGGGTGCGGCACAGGCATGTCTTGAAAGGGTTCTGGAGATACAACCGGACTATTTTCACGGCCTATCGTATATCATGATGGGTTCTATCTTTGCAGCAATGCCGGTGGCCCTGGGCGGCAAGGCGGGCCGGGCAAAGACATACTTTGAAAAGGCAATGGATGTAAGTCATGGTAAATTTCTTCTGGCCCAATACTATTTTGCCAGGTACTATGCGGTCAGGGTTCAGGATAAAGAACTCTTTTTGAAACTGGTCAAGGAGGTTGAGACCAGCCCCCCGGACGGGCTTAAAGAAGCCTGCCTTATCAATGCCGTGACAAAAAAGAAAACAAAATGGTTGATGGATATGTCAGAGGATCTGTTTTTTTAGGAGGTCAAATTGTTTAGCCGGAAATCGATTATTCTTTTCAGTTGGCTTTTGGGAATATGTTTGAGCTGCTGCCTGGCTAAAACCGATTGCGTTTTTGCAAAACAGCAATACATGATCAAATTTGCGACCGTTGCGCCCGAAGGATCTACGTGGATCAAGCAATTAAGAAAATTTGATAAAGACATCAGAAAAAAAAGTGGCGATTGTCTCGGGTTGCTGGTGTATGCGGGCGGAATTGCCGGCGACGAACTGGATGTCTTAAAAAAAATCAGGATTGGTCAGATCCATTGTGCGGCGTTCTCCGGCGTGGGCTTTGGGCAGATACTCCCGATGGTCAGGGTCCTGGACCTTCCCTTCTTATTCCGCAATTACGAAGAGACGGATCTTGTCCACCGGGAAATGCGTCCCTTTTTTACTGACGCATTCCGAAAAAGAGGTTTTGAACTCATATCCTGGGCAGAAGTGGGTAATGTGCATCTCTTTTCAAAAAAACCGATCCGCAGAGTCAAGGATCTCCGCGGTCTCAAGGTGTGGGCCTGGACAGGTGATCCCATTGCCAAAGAGACATTATCTGCCATGGGAGTCAATCCCATCCCTTTAGCCATTACGGATGTCACCACGGCCCTCAATACAGGTATGATAGACACAGTTTATGCGCCTCCCTTAGGCGCCCTGGCCCTCCAGTGGCATACTTCCATGGATTACATGACCGCTCTGCCCCTTGCCCATTCCACAGGCGCGATCCTTGTTTCTTCAAGGTACTTTAACAAACTACCCAGGGATCTTGCCGATATGCTGATCATCTCTTTCCAGTCTGCCGTTAAGGAACTTACTTTAATCCTGAGAAAGCAAACCAAGGAATCTGTCGGGTTAATTCGGGATAGCGGGCTGACCATCATCCCTGTCCCCACAGGTGCGGATTTGGACGAATTCTACAATGTTCATGCCCGTGTCGCCCGGAACCTGACAGACAAAATTTACCCGAAAGAAGTCCTTGACCGTGTGTATGTGATCCTGAAAAGACCATGAAAATCCTTAAATGGATCGACAAAGCCCTTGCCAGGTTCGAGGGATGGTTGATTATCACGTTACTCTGGTTGATGGTCATCCTCACCTTTGTCCAGGTGTGTCTCCGGGGTCTCTATACCCACGCCCATCTTCAATGGGCCAATGCCCTGATGGGATACATAGACTGGTCGGAACCTCTTGTAAGACTCCTTGTGTTGTGGTTGACTTTTTTAGGGGCCTCCCTCCTCACCGGGGAGAACAAACACATCAAAATCGATCTCTTATCCACCCTGCTGCCGCCAAAATGGGAGCGCGCACGTGAACTTGTCCTGTCAGTTGTGTGCGTGGTGATTTCCGCGACAATGCTCAAGGTCTGCATTGATTATATTAAAATGGAAATGGAGTTTGGCGGGACCATGTTCCTTCATCTTCCCAACTGGGCAGGCCAGTTGATCCTTCCTGCGGGATTCGCCTTGATCCTTTTTCGCTTTTCCTTAAGGGCCATTGATCAGGGACTTCAGATTGTGAGGGGTGTGACAAAATGATCATCGTGATGGTCATACTGCTGATTATCCTCATCATCTTAGGCATGCCCCTTTTTGCAGGCATATTGGCAGCGGGCATGTTAGGCCTTTATGTGAGCGGGGTTGACTTTGCCGCCATTCCCATTGAAATCTTCCGACTGGCTAATGCCCCGGTATTATTGGCCATTCCACTTTTTACCTTTGCCGGATACCTAATGGCAGAAGGGAAAACCTCTACTCGTTTGGTCAGGTTTTCCAGGAGCCTTTTTGGCTGGATGCCCGGGGGATTGGGCGTTGTCGCTTTGGTTTCGTGTGCTTTTTTTACGGCCATTACCGGTGCGACCGGAATTACAATTATCGCTCTCGGGGGGTTGCTTTTCCCTGCCCTTATCTCGGAGAAGTATGAGGAAAACTTCTCCCTTGGCCTCATGACTACATCAGGCAGCCTGGGTCTCCATTTTCCCCCAAGCCTTCCCATCATATTATACGGGTATGTTTCAGGCACAAGCATTGAAAAACTCTTCATAGCGGGCGTCCTGCCGGGCATTTTGATGGTGGGAGTTCCCTGCCTTTTTTCAGTGTACATGGGCAGGAAATGGAAACTTGAAAGGCCGCCTTTCTCGCTCAACGAATTCCTTTCATCCCTCAAAGAGGCTGCATGGGAACTGCCGATCCCCTTTTTGATTATCTTCGGAATCTACTCCGGTTTCAGCACTGCTACGGAGGCGGCCGCCCTTACGGTTGCATATGTCCTTTTTGTTAAAATCTTTGTTTTTCGTGAGTTGAGCCTGGCCCGGGACCTGCCCCGGGTTATGAAGGAAAGCATGAAGATGGTGGGTGGCATTATGATCATCTTAGGGGCTGCACTGGGCTTTACCAACTATCTGGTGGACGCCTTCATCCCCATGAAGATCCTTAATTTCATGGAGGGGATGGTTCACACCAAAATCGCATTCCTCCTGATCCTGAACGTTTT
>JAFDAP010000306.1 GCA_019313765.1 Deltaproteobacteria bacterium
CCGGCATTAATCCTAACGTTACAGGCCTGCGCAGGCCAAAACCGCTACGCTCACGCCATCCCACACCATCTACGGCTGTACTCTGTCCCTCACTTTTGGGACGCACTCTTGCACCTTTTTCTAAAACGCTTCTTCCGGTATGTCTATGGCCGATGTGTCCTCCTGCTGTAAAGACATGTGACGTGCAAATACGTTGGTCAGGATATTTCTGCAAAAATATTTTGCAGTCTCCACTTTGCCCCGGTAAAAGATACCGTCAGAAGAATCTGTATCCACCTCCTTGAGTCTCTCCCGTGCCAGAAGGCCCTGCTCTAAGATCAACTGGCCCATCAGGACCTCGGAAAAACACTCTAAAAAGCGAGTCGCGGAAAGCGCAATCAGACCGGGTTTTCCGCCCTGGAAGTATTGCATATATCGCATGGCAAAATCGCCCGTTGCCTGGGCTGCCTTGAAAAGGAGTTTAAAATCAGGGCCAAAGTCCCGGTCATCTTTATTTTCTGACGTGAACGACATGACACCCTGGATCCAGTCCTGAAAAACCTTGCCCCCTTCCATGCCGAGCTTGCGACCCACCAGGTCTAAGGACTGTATATAGGTGGTACCCTCCCAGATGGAATTGATCTTTGCGTCACGGGAGTATTGTTCAATGGGAAACTCCCTGCAATATCCCACGCCACCAAGAATTTGAATTGCGTCCCGAATCAGCGCATAGCCGAAATCAGAGCAGTACGCCTTAACCAGGGGGGTAAGCAGCTCTACCTGCTGAAGGGCCTTACGCCTTTCTGCTTCATCCGGGTCACGTTCGGACACGTCCATCAGGTAAAATAATTTTCCGATCATGGCGCGCATGGCCTCGGTACCGGACTTGAGGTTCATGAGCATGCGCCGCACATCCTCGTGCCGGATAATCGGCACCCGGTCGGCCTTGCGATCGGTAAACGGGGGGCCCTGTTCCCTTTCCTTAGCATATGTCAGGGCCGCGTCATAGGCGCTGGCAGCCAACGTCAGACCCATTAGCCCGACACCCATGCGGGACTCGTTCATCATCTGGAACATCTTGGCCATGCCGGAGTTAGGCTCGCCTAAGAGAATTCCCCGGCATTTGCCGTTTTCACCAAAGTTGAGCGTACACGTGGCAGAACCTAAAATACCCATCTTGTGCTCAATGCCGCCGCAATAGACATCATTGGGCTCTCCCAGGGAGCCGTCGGGATTAACCCGGATCTTGGGCACGATAAAAAGGCTGATACCCTTTGTCCCGGGAGGTGAACCTTCAATGCGGGCCAGGACGAGATGTATGATGTTTTCGGTGAGGTCCTGTTCGCCAACTGTTATGAATCGCTTGGTTCCCTCAATCTTATAGATGCGGGGATCTCCGGCATCAGGATCGGGCATGGCCTTGGTCCGTAGCCACCCCACGTCCGATCCCGCGTCAGGTTCGGTCAGGCACATGGTCCCGCCCCACACGCCCGTGTACATCTTCTCCACGAAAAGGGCCCTGTCTTCATCTGTGCCGAAGTTTTCTATGAGCCTGCCGTTTCCCACGGCCAGGCCCGGATAGCTCATCATGGCCAGGTTGGCACCCATGAATATCTCACCCACAATACCGCCCACGACCGCGGGCAGGCCCTGTCCCCCGAACTCCGGGTTATTGGAAACGGCTATCCAGCCGTTTTCCACAAGGACCTTCCAACACTCATGAAAAGATTCCGGCACACTGACCTTCCCGTCCTCATAAATACAGCCCTGCTGGTCCCCGTCCTGCATGGCAGGCCCCAGTACCTCCCGGGCCACCTTCATGGCCTCATCAATGATCATCCGGAAATCATCCACGGAAAAATCCTGATAGGCATCATATGTCAGAAGCTTGTCAATACCCAAGTGCTCAAAGAGCAGAAACTCGATGTCCCTGGTATCACGATTGAAAAAATTAACTCCCATGGTTTGCTCCTTTCTTTAGATCGGTCTTGAATATGAGTCCGCATGCTACACAAAAAGATGTCATTGGTCAATTGTTACTACTCAGGTACTTCAATTTTTTGACAGGATTAACAAGATGGACTGGATTAATTTATCTTGTAAATCAAAACACATATCCTGTTTTAAACAAATTACCATAAGCAGCACAGGGCTTCATGCCTGCATTATATCGGCAGAGCTAAAGCTCTGCGCTACAAGTTCGCATCGAAGGTGCGACATGCTCAGGCATTCATGGATTCCCGCATTCGTCCACCCTCCATAGCATTGCGGGGGACGGGCGGGAATGACGAGGAACATGACATTCTTTTAGTCAAGAGCTCCCGAAATATAAGACAATTTTTCGCGCAATTGGAGTAACACAGGATTTATTGAAGGATATACGGGATGAAGAAATAATAAATCTTGTTTATCCTGTAATCCTGTCTAAAAGATACCAGTTACGGTCAATTCATATACGTATTCAGCGGCAATTCTCATTATTTCCTTGACACAATACAGGCTTTTGATAGGAATCATGCCTAGTTGGAGTGAGGGATAATTAAAGGACTCAAAAGGAATAGGAGGCAACATATGTTTCAGACAAAGATCACAGAGATGTTAGGGATCGAGTATCCCATCGTGGGAGGGACTATGATGTGGATCACGGAGGCCGAATTCACTGCCGCCATTTCCAATGCCGGGGGTCTGGGAGTGCTGGCTTCGGCCATCTACCAGAGCCGGGAAGAATTTGCAGAGGCCGTGGACCGCTTGCTCGAGCTCACGGATAAACCCTTTGCAATCAACCTCAACCTCTTTCCCATGATGCGGCCCATTGACAATAACGACTACTTGGATGTCCTGCTGGAAAAGGGTGTTAAGATCGTGGAGACATCCGGCCATTCGGCCCCTCAGGATTTGTGCGCCAGGTTCAAGGAAGCGGGACTCACCTGGATTCATAAGTGTGTGAGCGTACGCTACGCCCTCAAGGTCCAGGACATGGGCGCCGATATCGTCACCGTTGTGGGATACGAAAACGGCGGGGCCACAGGCAAATTGGACATCGGAACCTTAGTCCTGGTGCCTCGGGTAGTAGAGAGCCTCAAGGTCCCCGTAATCGGCGGCGGGGGCATATCCGACGGCAGGGGACTTGCTGCGGTCCTGGCCTTAGGCGGCCAGGGCGTGATTGTTGGCACGCGCCTGCTGGCAACCAGGGAAGCGCCTATCCATGAAAACCTGAAACAGGCACTAGTTCAGGCCAGTGAGTTGGACACCATGCTCATCATGCGCTCCATCGGGGCCACCCACAGGGTATGGGCCAACACCGCCGCTAAAAAATGTGCGGAACTGGAAGCAAACCAGGCCGACCTGCCTGAGTTACTCAAGACCGTCGGGGGTGAAAAGGCTAAGATGATGTATGATCAGGGGGACCTGGACGTAGGTGTTATCTCCTGCGGAGAGGGGATTGGCTTGGTCAACGATATCCCGACGGTAAAGGAATTGTTTGACCGTATTATGGCCGAAGCCAAAGGCATTGTTAAGGGATTGGCGGCTTGA
>JAFDAP010000307.1 GCA_019313765.1 Deltaproteobacteria bacterium
GCCAAAGAGGCCGGATCGGACGGTGTACAGATTCATGCGGCCCACGGATATCTCTTGAGCCAATCGTTATCCCCTGTTTTCAACAAACGCAGCGATGCATATGGCGGGTCAGTGGAAAATAGAGCCAGGTTCCTGCTGGAAGTGCTTCACGGAGTGCAGGCCGCTGTCGGACCTGATTTTCCTGTTTTGGTCAAAATGAACTCCCAGGATTTTTTAGAAAGCGGGCTCACTTTAGATGACTCTCTTAAAATCGGCACAATGCTGCGGGAAGAGGGAATAGATGCAATCGAGTTGAGTGGCGGGACTTTTGTCTCGGGCAAACTCAACCCCTCAAGGGGAGGGATAAAATCCGAAGATAAGGAAGCCTACTTCAGGGAAGCGGCAAAACTCTTCAAGGAGAATCTCAGTGTGCCCTTAATCCTTGTTGGAGGGAACCGTTCCTTTCAATTGGCTGAGCAGCTTGTTAATGAGGGGTATGCCGACTACATCTCCATGAGCCGGCCACTTATCCGGGAACCGGATCTTATCAAAAGGTGGGAATCGGGTGACCTTCGCAAGGCAGAATGCCTCTCCGACAACCAGTGCTTTGGCCCGGCCAGGGCCGGAGAGGGAATCTACTGTGTTACGGAGAAGAAACAGAAAGAAAAAGAAAAATAATCTGATCAGCAGGATCATCATGAAAAGGCAGAAGGTGTGGGGGCTGGGGGTAAGAGCCCCGGCTACCCGATTCGCTTCTTGATTGTTATTTCAAGTAGTTATCTATGAAATCCCTGGGCTTCAAAACTGAAATACCTTGAAAACCAGTGATATTTAATAGGTGCTTATCTCCGCTGACTATTAACTTGCTGTTACTTGCAATTGCACACTCTATAAATTTATTGTCGTCAGGATCTTCGCAAACAGATACAGAAATGTCTTTTGTTTCGAAGATTTCCCCATAAATTGTGAGCAGCTCGATTATTCGATCAATATCAACCACAGAAAATTTAGATGATAATTCTTCTGCAACACGTTGATACTCTTCAAGTATTTCTTCGGAAAGGATAATTTGAATTTTTAAGTCTCTCCATGCTTGAAGAATTATTGAGGGAGGGCCACTGAAAAAGATACCGGAAATAAAGACATTGGTATCAAGGACAATTTTCATTTAGTCCCCCTAACTTTCATAATGGCTTCTTTTATGTCGGTTTTTTTCAGTCCTGCTTGTTTGCCAGTTTTCCGGGCTTTTGCAATTAATTCATCGAACTCCTCAATTGCGGGTGGAGTAATATTTTTAAGAATAACGACATCATTATCACCAACAACAACAAATTGAGCACCAGTTTTTAATTTAAGACGCTTACGAATTCCTTCAGGGATAACTACTTGCCCTTTTGACGACATTTTTGTTGTAGCAAGATTTGCCATAAATTTTACCTCCTGATCTTATTTTCTTACCAGTAAGATGTTACAAAAATGCACGAGGAATTGCAAGCTTTTAATTCGGTCATTTTGTGGTAGCGAACGACGAACTCACCGGCACCGAGGGCCGCAAGGCCCTTGGTGTCAGGTGGAGTGCATGATTAGGCGAAAAAGTCCCTTATCAAGGGCTTGACCCCATTTCCGCACATTAATTCCGCTCAAATCTCTCCATTTTTAATGTTACAAGGTTATAGCTGTCGGGGCATTGTAGCTCAATCGTATCGCCTTCCCACCAAGGGAGATTTCCTCCGAATTGGAAGGTAGAAAGGCTGGGGAAAATATCATGATAGAGAAATCCACATAACTCACCAGGATCATGACAGCTGATCTCAAATGTATCCCCCACCTGATGGCCAGCATTGCATTCACCTTTCACACCTGTAATTGTGGCCACAACTTTTTTACCTATCCCTGGATCTTTTGCCATTCTTATTACCCCCTTTATTTAAATAGGAAAGTGGTCGGGTAGCCGGGGGCTGTTGCCAGCCCCAAGCCCCCTAATAACGGTGCGTGACAGTTTCCCGTCACACCGCTCAAGCCTCTGCGAAGGTTTCCCTTGTGGGGATTCCCGCAAATTAAAATTTACTTCACGTTACTTGTCTGACTGTCAGAGTAGCCAATGGTATGCAGAACGCACCATCCGAAGACGTCATATTCTTTCTCTGCTTTTATCTGATTCAATCAGATCTCAAGTGATCAGAGACCCTCTGAACGTATGTTAAATGGGAAATCCTAAATTTCTAAGAATCTTATTCTGTCAACTGATATTAGGCCGCCCGCCTGTCTTGGATATGCGACCCACAGCCTGCGGATACCTATTCTTTGACACTATCACTTTCCAGAAAACCAGTTCTTTCCAAGATCTCATACATCTGGCTTTTGCCGCTCTTTTTTCCACTACGGGCTGACCACACTGTATAGAACCAAGCCAGATAATGTTCAAAACCTTTCTGCTTCCAGGTGTCGTTCAACCCCAAGTGTTTTTCTGAATCGTCGTATTGCTGAACCAATGTTGCCAGTTCATCGGCTGTCGCTCGGTAGTACTTGCCGTAATGAACCACGCCTGGCCCTCTTAAACGTCCCTTCAAATAGCCAGGTTCTTTCTTGGGATATCCCAATACGAGCATAATCAAGGGAAAACAGTACTTTTCAGGGAGGCTCAAGAGTTCGTACACTCGGGTTATATCCCCTCTGTGAATACCATTGGTGAATAGAGAATCAATCCCCAGAGCTTTCGCTGCGATGGCTGCGGTTTGCGCGGCAAGGATGGTGTCCGTGCTTCCAGTTACAAAGGGAATGACACCATCCACCGAGAATCGATGCCCAAGATGTTCCGCCACATCCATAATCCGGTTGTAGTCTACGCAGAAAACCAGGGCCTTGCTACCGGCATAGCCGCAGAGCTTTTTCATCAGATCTCTGTCTTCGACCACGACAATCGAATAGCTTTGCCGGGCTGACGCATTGGCAGCACGCACACAGGCGTCAAGAATCAACTTCAAATCCTCATCCGTTATTTCCTGTGATGAGAAGTTGCCGTGAATTGACCTCAAACTATGGATCGTTTTCAGAGTCTCATTCATTTGCTTGACCCTCCAATTGCGTCATAGAACTTGAGCGTTGGCTACTCCAGTTTTCAAATGGACAGGGGGACATCCTATATTGCTCCCTGTAGGTTTCATTAACTTGCATCCCCTTCTTCCGGATTTTGGGATAAACCGGCTACCTCGGCGACCCTATCTGGTGGTCCAAGGACAAAAAGCACATCGTTAGCACAAAATGGCATGTTTACGTTTGGATTGGATAATATTTGTGTGTTTCGACGTATTGCCAATACTGTAACCCCATATTTATTTCTCAGCTCAATTTCAGCTAAACTTTTTCCAACTAAGTGTGATCTTTCAACAATCCTCAACGTACTGATTTCAACATCGGGGAGCTGAAGGTCTAAATCGGAAAAAGATGATGACTCTTTGTAAAGGCTTCGAAGCATTTCGTAACCATCTGATCGTATTTCAGCGACCAACGCTTCGATTTCATCTCTTGGTATA
>JAFDAP010000308.1 GCA_019313765.1 Deltaproteobacteria bacterium
CCGGGCGGTGGAACCGGAACGCCTGAATGATGAGGTTCAGGAGACGCTGAAACTCCTCACCTCCAAAAGCCCTATCGGGATGCGGATCGGGAAAGAGGCGTTTTACGCCATGAGTGATATGCCCTTTGAGGAGGCCGTGGGTTACCTGTGCGAGGCATTAGGAAGGGCCATCTCCACTGAAGACGCCATGGAGGGGATGACGGCATTTATGCAGAAAAGGGAACCCAACTTTAAGGGGAAGTGAGGGATTAGCATGTCATCATTATGGATAACCGAAAACCACAACTATGAGCGCCCGTGCATGATTACCTGTGCACTCTCGGGCGTAGTCGCCAACAGGGACCAGTGCCCGGCCATTCCCTATACACCTGAGGAATACGCGGCCGAGGCAAAACGGGCCTATGATGCGGGGGCGGCCGTTGTCCATCTCCATGCGCGGACACCGGACGGCGCACCCAGTTATGAAGTAGAGGATTACCGGAATATTTACGAGGCAGTCACGGCCGCATGCCCGGTGATAATCAATTTCTCCACCGGGGCCGTGGGAATCCCGGTGGAAAAAAAGATTGCCCCCATAAGAGAGGTTCAGCCGGCCATAGGCGCCCTGAACATGGGTTCCATGAACTATGCCAAGTACCATTCCGGGAAAAAATCCTTTGTGTTTGATTTTGTTTTCGCCAACCCCTTTTATGAGATCACGTCGCTGGTTGAGACCATGAAGGAAAGCGGGGTTAAACCGGAAATGGAGTGCTTTGATTCGGGCCACATTGGAAACAGTTTTCCATTGATTGACATGGGCCTGTTGGAACCCCCATACCAGTTCAGTCTGATTATGGGCGTGCTCGGAGGCATGCCTCCCACCGCGGACAACTTGGCCCATCAGGTGCGACTGCTGCCACCCAACAGTGACTGGGAGGTCATAGGCATCAGCCATGACCAGTGGCGCATGGTGGCAACCGCCATCGCCTTAGGAGGAAATGTGCGTGTCGGGCTTGAGGACAATTTTTATGTCACTTCCGGCGTGATGGCAAAGTCCAATGGCGACCTCGTTGAAAAGGCGGCAAAAATGATTCAAGACCAGGGCAGAAAGGTGGCCACGGCAGAGGAATGCAGGGAAAGGCTGGGGTTAAAGCATCGATAAGGCAGGCTAACCGCAGACCAACGCAGAATTGTATTTAAATGGGAGATATCATGGACTTTGAATTGGGAAAAAGCTACGATGAACTGCAAATAGGTGAAGAAGCCAGTTTCACCAAGACCATCACCGAAACGGATGTGTATCTCTTTGCCGGAATAAGCGGCGACTTCAATCCCATGCACGTAAACGAAGAATTCGCCAAAATGACGCCGTTTAAGACCCGGATTGCGCACGGGGCACTTCCCCAGAGCCTTATAGCCCCGGTTTTGGGCACAAAACTACCCGGTCTCGGGACCGTGGCCGTTGAGATTTCCTGTCGGTTCAAGGCCCCGACTTTTTTCGGGGACACCATCACGGCTAAGGCCAAGGTGTCAGAAAAAATTGAAGAAAAAAGGTGGGTTCGCATGGCGCTCACATGGACAAACCAGCGGGATGAAACAATTGCAGAAGGAGAGGCGGTAGTCATTCCGCCCCCCAAAATGTAAATATTATGCCAGTATTCGAACACTACGGCAAATCAGGAGGCTTCATTGGCACAACGTCAGATGTTGAGTTATTGAAAATCACAATTAACAAATTCCAAATAACAAGTAAATTCCAATGACCGAAATTCAAAAAACCAAACACTTTTTAGATACACTTAATTTATCAGTATACCGAAAACCATTGACTTAAACCTTCCTGCCAATCAGGTAAGTTTTGGTCATTAGGTTATTGGGATTTGGAGTTTAATTGGAATTTGGGAGTTCTAAAACTTCCTAAACATTTATTAGGATCTATATCTTTTATCTTGTCGGTTTTGGTTGGTAAATAAAAAGCATAAGGAGGGCTAAAAAATGGCTTTTACGGATGTGAAAGAAGTATTCGGCAAGATGCCCGAGGTTTTCAATCCCGGTGCTGCACAGGGAATGGATTCGGTATTCCAGTATGAAATCACCGGAGAAGGTGGGGGAAACTGGAGTGTTATTATTAAGGACGGGGCCTGTCAGATCCAGGAAGGCACTCATGACTCACCGAGCGTGACCTTGACTATGTCTGCTGAAACATGGCTCGGTATAGTGAACAAAGAGACAAACGGAATGCAGGCATTCATGAGCGGTCAGCTCAAGGCCAGCGGCGATATCATGTTGGCCCAGCGCATAGAGCAACTGTTTCCTTTGTAAAGAAAGGCTTCTTTTAACTCTCACAGAGACCGAGGAGAACTCAGAGCTGCTAAACCCTTCTCTGTGATCTCTGCGGGCTTGAGCGACCGGAGGGAGCGGGCGAGAGAATTATGACCGGTTTTCAGGAATACTTTGGCGAGACCCACAACATGGTCCGCCAGACCGTCAAGAAGTTTGTAGAGCGCGAGATTCTGCCCTTTGTGGATGAATGGGAAGAGCAGGGCGAATTTCCCAGAGAACTGTATCGCAAGGCCGGGGATGCAGGTATCTTAGGAATTGGCTATCCCGAGGCTTATGGGGGTTCGGCTGGAGACATCTTTGTCAAGATAGCTGCCAGCGAGGAACTGATGCGGTGCGGTGCGGCCGGCGTGGCCGCAGGACTCGGCTCCTTAGATATCAGCATTCCCCCCATTCTGGCCTTGGGTACGGAGGAACAGAAATCTCGCTTTGTCCCGCCGGTCCTCAAGGGTGACAGGATATCCGCCCTTGGTATTACTGAACCAAATGCCGGATCGGACGTGGCCAATATCCAGACTAAAGCAGTTCTGCGCAATAACCATTACGTGGTCAATGGGAGCAAGATGTTTATCACCAGCGGCGCAAGGGCAAACCAGTTGACCTGCGCCGTGAGAACGGGCGGTGAAGGATATAAGGGAATCAGCTTTTTGGTGATAGCATCCGACACCCCCGGTTATTCCGTATCGGAAAAACTTAAGAAAATGGGCTGGTGGGCCTCGGATACGGCACAGATATTCTTTGATGATTGCAAGGTGCCTGTTGAAAATCTCCTTGGCGGAGAGGGCCAGGGCTTTTACGGCATCATGCAGAATTTTCAAAACGAGAGATTGCAGCTTTCAGTGATGGCCAATATGACTGCCCAGATGGCCCTGGAGGAATCCCTGAAATATGCCGGGGAAAGAGAGGCTTTTGGCCGTCCCCTCACAGGCTTCCAGGTCACCCGTCACAAATTGGTGGACATGGCCACCCTGGTGGAGGCCAGCCGGGAGTTTGTATACAGGGTTGCGGCCAAAATTGATGCCGGGATGGACCAGGTTAAGGAGATCTCCATGGCCAAGAACTTTGCCTGCGAGGTCAGTGACAAAGTCACATACGACGCTGTCCAAATACATGGCGGTTTTGGCTACATGCGTGAATACTTAGTGGAGAGGCTCTACCGGGACAACCGCATCCTTTCCATAGGCGGCGGCAC
>JAFDAP010000309.1 GCA_019313765.1 Deltaproteobacteria bacterium
AAAAGAGGAGACTTGTGTCTCTCCTTTGATATCATTTAAACAATAAAATCGTTAAGCGATTTTATGAAAGGAGGAGGTGATTGAATGAAGGAATTAAAGATTGGTTGTGGCAAGCCGACCGGGACAAAGGTCGGGGAGCCGGAAAACGAAAAAACGGCAATGGAAGAAAAAGAAAATAACAAGGAGGTTATTATGGCATCGTTAGTGTTGGGGCAAAGGCCCCTGATTTTGAGGCGCCTGCCTATCAGGATGGTAAGTTCGGCCAGGTCAAACTTTCGGATTACCTTGGCAAATGGGTAGTCCTTTGCTTTTATCCTGGAGATTTCACGTTTGTCTGAGCAACGGAATTGGCGGCAGTTGCCTCCAAGTACAAAGATATCCAGGCCCTGGATGTGGAGATGCTGTCTATCAGCGTGGACAGCCATTTTGTCCACAAGATGTGGCAGGATTACGAGCTTTCAAAGATGGTGGAAGGGGGTGTTCCTTTCCCCATGCTGTCGGATTCAGGTGGAAAGATAGGCTCGGCTTACGGGGTCTATAATGAGGATGGCGGCGTGGATGTCCGGGGACGTTTTATTATTGACCCTGACGGCGTGATCCAGGCATTTGAAGTATTAACGCCTCCGGTTGGCCGTAATGTAAGTGAGCTTATCCGGCAGATTCAGGCGTTCCAGCACGTTCGAAAGACCAATGGCGATGAGGCCACACCATCAGGCTGGCAACCCGGCAAACCAACTCTCAAACCGGGACCTGACCTTGTTGGAAAGGTCTGGGATGAGTGGAAGACGGATCTGGCTTTCTGATCTGTATTCGTTATAAAATAACATTTCTGTGCATGCCTCAGAGTGGCGATCCTGCCGCCTGAGGCGTACATCTGCCAAATGTCTCATGAGACAGTTTTGTCTCAAGATTGTCTCTGAGACATTTTGGTTAGTTCAATCAAGTATTTGCTTCATTTTTTCCTTACTGCTTTACCCATATCACCACTCTTATAACTGTTTAATATTAATCATAATTCTTCCATCTCTATCTCGCTCTTTTACAATAACTACACATGCCACAAATTCTTATCTCCCATAAACTTTATTTCCTCCTTTTAACCATCTATTAACATATTTATTGTGATATCAACATGTTACATTCCCCTATCACTTGTGAGACATTATTGTCTCATAAAAATCCTGGCACGGCCATCAGGAAATCACCTATCAATGGCCCAATTGGCCATTAACTACTCAATATTAAAAGTATTTTTGCCTATCTCCTTCCCCAATTCGCTTTTGGCACAGATCTTGAGACATAGTAAGACAAGTGTGATCGTCATCTTTTGTGAAAAGGTCATGAAAGGTAACCGCGTCATGAAACCAATACGTAATGGAAGGGCCGGAGGTATGCCCGATTTCGGCGCATCTATGAGCCTATGTCAAGATTTTGGGACTAATTTAACGTCTCTGAATTTCTACAACTTACTGAAATTAAAAGGGATTATTGAGGCTTGTTGCTTTTGCCTCACACTTGGAATAATGGAATAATGGAATAGTGGAATGTTGGTTTTCAAAGGAAGTTAATTATTTGTTAACATTTTGAAATTCCCTGTAAAGATGAATGTTACCAAAACACCAATTCTCCATTTTCTCTCCGAGGCGTAGGATCGTGCATCTACGAGCCGGAGGCCCAAAACCCATTATTCCATCATTCCATCATTCCAACATTCCAATTGGGGCGAAGCCCCTAAGTTCTTAAATCTCTGAGAGAGAAATGAAAGGAGGAATAAAATGGAAGAACGTGCTGGAATAATCACAATGAAAGGGAACTCGTTGACTCTTGTGGGAAAAGAACTCAAGGTGGGAGACCCTGCCCCTGACTTTGAGGTGCTCGATAATGATCTCACGCCGGTCAGGCTCTCATCGTTCAAAGGGAATATCTGTGTCGTTTGTTCAGTTCCCTCACTGGACACCCCTGTGTGTGACATGGAGACCCGCAGATTTAACGAGGAGGCGGGCAAGCTTGGTGCAGATGTCAGAATCCTCACCATTAGCATGGACCTCCCTTTTGCGCAAAAACGTTGGTGCGGTGCAGCAGGCGTTGACAAGGTCGTTACGTTATCCGATCACCGTGATGCATCTTTCGGAACAGCTTATGGTGTTTCATTAAAGAACTTCGATTGCTCGGAAGAGCCGTGTTTGTTTTGGATCGTGAAGGCACGGTTCATTATATCCAGATCGTGAAGGAAGTAACTGATGAACCTGACTATGATGCCGTGCTGGAGGCAGTGAACAAATTAGTCTGATGCTGTATATTATATGTGATCCGGCCTCCTTTTGTGACCTAAAACCAAATCAAGGAAGCCGAAGGCAGCAGTGGTGGAAAAGGTCGTGGGAAATGAAACGTTTTTCAAAGGTCTCATTAGGTCACCAGTTTGAATTTTCCTTTTACAGCCCCGCAGACGGGACAATGATCAGGTGCTTCATCCTCGCTGACATAACCGCAAACCTGGCATACGTAATAATCGGTCTCACGATCTGCGAGCATGTCGTTCATGGCCTTTTTATAAAGCTCGGCATGACGATTTTCTACGTCACGGGACTGTGAAAAGGCTTTTAATACTCTTTCTTTCCCCTCATCGGATGCTTCTTTTATAAGTTTGGGATACTCTTCCACATTTGCCTTGATCTCATTCTGAAAAGCCCTCTCGATATTTTCTTCGGTCGATCCGATCTTGCCGCGCATAAGTAAAAGGTATCGGCGGGCATGGACAGATTCCGCACCGGAAATGGCGCGGAAAAGGCGTGCTACCTGGGTATATCCTTCCGAATCGGCCTTCTTTGCAAAAGCCTCATTTCGGACAGATGCCTTGGATTCGCCGGCAAATGCATAAGCAAGGTTTTTTTCTGTCTTTTCGGGCATAACTTTTGACTCCTTTATTTCTTAACTTGTGGTAGTATAGAGAAATGCAATGTGTTGGTCAAGTTAGATGACCGGTATCCAGGAAAAAACACTAAGACCAGCCCAATTCCTTGTTGAGAACATAGGTCTCTTACCAAAAGGTCGTGTTTTCGATGTGGCTATGGGTCACGGCCGAAACGCCATTTACCTGGCTAAACAGGGTTTTGAGGTGGAGGGCATTGATATATCATCGGAGGCCGTGGGCAATGCCCTGGAAATTGCCAGGACCTCCGGCGTAAAACTGAGTGCTCACGTTGCTGACCTGGAGGACAACTTTCAGATTGATAAAGGCGCATATGACGTTATTGTCTGCTTCAATTATCTGCATCGCCCCCTTATCCCGCAGATAAAGAACGGTCTGCGCATCGGGGGCATGGTTGTATATGAGACCTTTATCATTGACCAGGCCAGATTTGGTAAGCCAAAAAACCCGGACCATCTGTTTAAGCACAATGAGCTTCTTGACATGTTCCGCGACTTCCGATGCCTCCGCTATCGCGAGGGAATCGTAGAGAATCGCAAGGCAATTGCCGGCACA
>JAFDAP010000310.1 GCA_019313765.1 Deltaproteobacteria bacterium
TGGACGAGGAAGTGCGTGTGCTCTATGATTTAAACCAGAAAAAAGTAGAATCCCTCATTGAGTCCGGCACAAGGCCCCCTTGTTTTGAGATGGCCGGGCCGAGGAAGAATATCTACTTTGATCCCTCCAAACTCAAGTGTGGGATCGTGACGTGCGGAGGCATATGCCCAGGCCTGAACGACGTGATCCGGGCCATAGTGTTATGTCTCTTTTATCATTATAATGTCCAGACAGTGTTCGGATTCCGGTATGGTTATGAGGGTCTTTCGCCCAAGTACCGTCACACTCCGATAGAGCTGAACCCCCGGAGGGTGACGGACATACATCAAAGCGGAGGCACCATCTTGGGTTCATCCCGCGGGCCTCAAGACGTCTCCGAGATGGTCGATACTTTAGAACGTATGAACGTGGGTATCCTGTTTGCAATCGGGGGAGACGGGACCCTTCAAGGGGCCGAGGCAATTTCGGAGGAAATCGGCAGGCGCGGGCTCAAAATAAGCGTGATTGGGATCCCAAAGACCATTGACAACGACATTTCATATATGAGTAAGTCCTTTGGTTTTGAGACCGCTGTCGGGGAGTCCAGGTCCGCGATCTACAGCGCACACATGGAGGCCGTGGGTGCAAGAAACGGCATCGGCCTGGTGAAGCTCATGGGCCGTAATTCCGGATTCATCGCGGCCAATGCAACCCTGGCCAATGCCGAGGTCAACTTTTGTCTGGTGCCGGAGGTCCCTTTCAGCCTCGATTCTTTTCTAAAGGCGCTGAAGGAGAGGCTGGAAAAAAGGGGGCATGCGGTTATAGTAACGGCCGAGGGGGCCGGACAGGATCTTATGGAGGAAACGCACGGCCGGGACAAATCCGGCAACATCCGCCTTGAGGACATCGGCCTGTTCCTGAAAAGCAAGATTAATGATTACATGAAACAGGCGGGAATCGACTCTACGCTGAAATTTATTGATCCAAGCTACATGATCCGCAGTATGCCTGCAAACCCGCACGATTCGGTTTTCTGCCTGCTCTTAGGCCATAACGCGGTCCATGCGGGCATGGCCGGCAGGACAAATATGGTGGTGGGATACTGGAGCGGTGAGTATACCCATGTGCCCATTCATTTAGCCGTGTCTAAGCGCAAGCAGATCGATCCGAATGGCAGGTTATGGAGCAGCGTCTTAGCCTCTACAGGACAGCCGAAAGAGATGAGATAAGAGCACTCTCTGTTTGAGAGTCTACAATATATGGCGTTTAAGAAAATGATTTGAGTGTAACTTTTTCGAGTGTATTCTCTCTAATAGCGTAGCGCAGGGCTTTAGACCTGCATCAAAATGGCAGGGCTTTAGACCTGCATCAAAATGGCAGAGCTTTAGACCTGCATCAAAATGGCAGAGCTAAAGCTCTGCGCTACGAAAAAAGGTTACTCAAATGATTTTGTAGGGGCGTCCCGCGCTACGCGGGACTGTGCCCCATTAAGGGCAGGCCAAGGCCTGCCCCTACCGAAAAACTACTACGCTAAAGTATTACAAAGTACTTAACTGATCGCTGAAAGCTTCATTTTTTATTTAAATCTTGCCGGAGGTGAAAGATGAAAGTAAGCAGGGTCTTTGAGATGAGGGAACTGGACGGGACGGCCATAGAAAAATACGGAATAAAGGACGAACTCCTGATGGAGAACGCGGGAGAAGCTGTCTACTTCGTCATACACAAGGAATTCGGCATAAAAGATAAAAAATTCGTGGTGTTCTGCGGCATCGGCAATAACGGGGGTGACGGGTTTGTGATCGCCAGGAAGATCCATTCAAATGGCGGAAATGTCAGGGTCTATATCTTAGGCGATCCCGCCAAATTCAGGGGGGCTGCCAGATTGAACCTGGACATTGCATCCGCACTGCCCATTGAGATGAAACAGGTTGAATCGGTTGAATCCGTGAAAACAGAGGTGCTGCATGCGGATGCTGTAGTGGACGCCATATTCGGTACGGGCCTTGCGCGGGATGTAGGGGGCCTGTATGCGGACGTTATAGAACTCATAAATGAATCCGGGAAGACCTTATTCAGCGTGGATATACCGTCCGGGGTCCACGGGGACACGGGTAAGGTCATGGGCACGGCCGCAAACGCGGATTATACCGTCACCTTCGGCCTTCCTAAGATCGGTAATATGCTTTATCCGGGATACGAGCTGTGCGGAAGGTTATATGTCACACATATCTCTTTCCCCCCTTCCATGTACAACACTGATGCCATGAAAGTGGAGGTCAACCATCCTCCGGGCCTTCCGCCCAGGGATAAAAGCGGTCATAAAGGGAAGTTCGGAAGCGTCCTGTTTGTGGCAGGGGCTTCCGGCTACTTTGGGGCCCCCTATTTTGCGTCCCTGTCCTTTCTAAAGGCCGGTGGTGGTTATTCCCGTCTTGCCGCACCCGAATCCATTACACCGTTTATTGCCAATAAGGGAAGCGAGATTGTCTTTATCCCACAGAAGGAGACAACCTCTGGTAGCATCTCCCTTGAAAATAAGGCTGCATTATTGGAGCTGTCAGGGAAAATGGATATGGTGGTCTTAGGTCCCGGTTTATCCCTGGACAGGGAAACCCGGCAGTTGGCAAAGGAACTGGCTAAGGAGATTGAAAAACCGTTGCTCATAGACGGTGACGGCATTACGGCCCTGTGTGAAGACCTGGAAATCATAAAACAGAGAAAAGCGGAAACCATCCTGACACCTCATTTAGGCGAGATGTCCAGAATAACAGAAATGAGTGTCAGCGAAATAGACCTGAATAAAATAGATGTTCTCCAGCGCACTGCAAAAGATTTAAATGCAACCATTGTCCTGAAAGGCGCCCATTCGCTGATAGGTTTCCCTGATGAAAGGGTTTTTATCAATATGACCGGGAATTCCGGTATGGGAACAGCAGGTTCCGGTGACGTCCTGACCGGAACCATTGCCGCCATGTTCTGCTTGGGACTGTCGACCGGAACCATTGCCGCCATGTTCTGCTTGGGACTGTCCGTTCAGGACGCTGCAAGAAAAGGCGTTTTCATTCATGGATTTGCCGGAGACCTGGCAGCCGAAGATGAAGGGGAAGACGGAATCACGGCCCAGGACGTACTGGACTATCTCCCCCTTGCCATGAAGATGGACAGGGAAGGTCTTGATGAAGCCTTTAAAGACCGGTACGCGGGGGCACAAGTTGTGTAGGAAAGGAGCGAGTAACTTCTCAAAAAGTTCGGGTATAACCATCTTCATGGGGGTTCGGACTCCCCGACTGAGAAGATACAAAATAAATGAAAAAAACAACCAGACTATCGGACATCAGGGTTTGCGTAAAAGGCGGCGGGGACATCGCTTCAGGCGTGGCCTGGAGGCTCCATCAATGCGGGCTAAGGGTATTCATCACCCTATGGCGGTTCGACGAAAGGTGTCCTTCTGTGAGGCAATCTATGATGGACACGCCGCGGTAGAAGGTGTGGAAGGGTTGCTGATTCAAAAGGCCGGTGATGTCTATTCTGTATGGGATCGGGGAAAAATACCGGTTCTTGCAGATCCCGAATGTGAGGCTAAGCATGTCATCAGGCCTGACGTGATCGTTGATGCCATTCTTGCCAAGAAAAACATGGGGACTTCCATGACCGATGCTCCCCTGGTTATTGCCTTAGGCCCCGGCTTTGAGGCGGGAAGGGACGCACATTTTGTAGTGGAAACCAACAGGGGCCATTACCTTGGCCGCCTTGTGGATACGGGCTCAGCAGAACCTGATACCGGCATACCGGGACCCGTGCAGGGCATTACCTTTGACCGGGTCCTCAGAGCGCCCGCCGACGGCCTTTGGGAAAGCAAAATAGATATCGGAAATCCTGTGAGAAAAGCAGACATCATCGGATCCGTGGCAGGGACGCCGGCGAAGGCCCTCATTGACGGCGTGCTCAGGGGAATGATCCGGCCAGGTATTACCGTCAAGACAGGAGACAAAATCGGCGATATAGACCCGAGGGGCAAAAAGGAGTATTGCTATTCCATCTCGGAAAAGGCACTGGCCATTGGCGGTGGTGTCCTGGAAGGTATCTTGCGGTTTTTTAGAAATTAATTGCCGGTTTCGGAGTCTTTAGAAAGTCTGCGAACCAGGGTCATGGCAAAATTCTTGAAAAAGAGGAACTGGATTGACTTTGACAACCTTTCCATGAAAGTAGGGTTGATTTCCATGAGGATGCAATCCGTATCAGCTACAACCGTAGCGAAGCGGGCCTGGCCCGCAATATAGGCCATCTCTCCAAAACACTCTCCATCGCCAATAAGCGCGATCTCTTCATCACCCTTCATGATTTTGAGCTTCCCGCTTAGGACAACAAAAAAAGTATCCGAGATCTCCCCCTCGGACACGACGACTTTGCCAACCGGAATTTTAATAATACTATTTGCTGAGACCAGTTCATTGACCTGCTCCCTGGTGAAATTGTGAAAGAACGGGACATGGTGCACATAATCCACAATTTCACTGGTCTCTTCATCCTTAACAATCCCCCTTAAACCCCTTAAGGCCACCCTCAGTTCATCGGCAAAGGCCATGCAGCTCTGATACCGTTCCTTTATGTCCTTGGCCAATGCCTTTCGGATAATCTGTTCTAAGATTTCAGGAATTTCCGGTCTTATTCTTAGCATGGATTCCGGTTCTTTATTTATGGTCTTGTACATGATGACGAAGCTGTTGTCACCCGAGAAGGCCCTTTCACCCGTCAGAAGCTCGTACAAAACACATCCCAACGAAAATATATCGCTCTGGTTTCCCACAATACTGTCTTCCGCCTGTTCGGGAGACATGTAACTGGGGGTCCCGATAACACCCAGTTCCGCGGTCTTTCCAATCATCTGGGCAATACCGAAATCAGTGATTTTTATGGCACCGTCCTTGTTCAGCATAATATTTGAAGGCTTGATGTCCTTGTGGATAACACCCTGTTTATGGGCATAGTCGAGGGCATTGCATGCACTGAAGACGATTTCCACGGCCTTGCTCATGGGCAATAGGTCATCCATGTGGCAGAATTTCTTAAGGGTGGGCCCCTCTATATACTCCAGGGTCAAATAGCAAAAATCCTTGTAAACATCCGCATCATAGATTGCGACGATATTGGGGTGATTCAGCCGGCCTGAGGATTGGGCCTCCACAAAAAATCTCGCGCGACCTCTATCCGAAGTCGGCTGTGACATCTTAATGGCCACATACCTCTTGATATAGCGGTCCTTTCCCAAATAGACGGCGGCCGCGCCGCCCTCCCCTAACTTGCGTATGATTTCATACCGTCCAACATTTTTTAAATCTGCAAGGCCGGCTATAAATTCTTCATCAAAAGGAGTCTTTGACACTATTATCTTCCCCTGTACCCTGTAATTCCATGCATGATAGTGATCCAGATCTTGTAAATAGCTATAGGAATAGATTTTTTTTTGCGTGTCAAGAGAAAACTCATGTTTCATCGCTGCTTCAAACTCCCTTTCCTTGACAGTATTGAGGCCATTTCCTATAGTCAGACGATTCTAAATGAGATTTACCTTCTCTGTATGCCTTTTAAAAATGGTAAAGATTTCTTGAATGATTGAAGATAATGAAGGAGACAACATGCGACCACTTACAGGAATCAAGGTAATTGAAATGGCGGGTCTGGCCCCGTCCCCCTATTGCGGAATGCTGCTTTCCGACTTTGGGGCCGAGGTGGTGATTGTGGACAGATTATCAAAGGGCGGGCCGGAGATCCCCAACGTCATGCCTAAAAACCCTTTTGACCGGGGAAAGCGATCCATGCGGGTCAACCTGAAAACCGGTGAGGGTGTCGAGATCGTTCGACGGATGATTAAGGATTGCGATGTGCTCTTGGAACCCTACCGGCCCGGGGTCATGGAGTCATTAGGTCTCGGACCGGAAGAGGCATTGAAGTTAAACCCGGAACTTATTTATGCCCGTCTCACGGGCTGGGGACAAAACGGCCCTTATGCTAACATGGCGGGTCACGATATCAACTACATTGCCCTGTCGGGGGCACTTTCCCTTTTTAAACGCAAGGGAGAAAAACCGCTCCCGCCCTGCAACCTTTTGGGCGATTTTGCAGGGGGCGGCATGCTGTGCGCCATGGGTATCCTGCTTGCATTGATCGAAAGAAACAACTCCGGCAAGGGACAGGTGGTGGATGCGGCCATGGTGGACGGCGCGGCCAACTTAGCCGTGATGTTCTACGGCCTGCTTGCCAACCATCTCATGACCCTTGATATTGGCACCAATATGCTGGATTCCGGGGCCCACTATTACCAGACCTATGAAACGGCCGACGGCAAGTTTATGGCCGTGGGCGCAATAGAGGGAAAGTTTTACGCAGAATTGCTTGAGGGTCTCGGGATCGATCCGTCCTCGCTTCCCCATCAAAATGACATGCAAAAATGGCCGGAAATGGCCGTCCATTTTTCCGAAGTCTTTAAGACAAAGACCCGGGGTGAATGGTCCGCGATCTTTGATGGGAAAGACGCGTGTGTTGCCCCTGTCCTGGGATTGGATGAGGTAAGCCGGCATCCCCATAACCGGGAAAGGGGACTGATAATAGACATCGAAGCCGCGGCCCAGCCCGCCCCTGCCCCCAGGCTTTCCAGGACACCCGGAAAGGCAGTAAAAGCAGCCGATCCGAGAGGTGCCAATACGCGGGAGATATTGGAGGAGATGGGATATTCCAAAGAAGAGATCGATGGCCTTCTCGGTAACGAAATCCATTGATAGCGAGACGTCATTTCTTCTTCCGGGGTCAGGTGGCGCAGTCCGAGGTGTCTCCTGCGAGTTTTGAAAGGGCGTGATCCAAAGCGGGTAATACCACTGAGAGATTCTCCCCGGCACCCCTGGGACTGCCGGGGAGATTGATGATGAGACTGGTCTTTCTGACGCCAACCATTGCCCGGGAGATCATGGCATGGGGCGTTTTCTTGAGGCTGGCCGCGCGCATGGCCTCTGCCATGCCCGGGACCTCGTAGTCAATTATGTCCTGCATGGCCTGCGGTGTTACATCCGTTGGGCTGAGGCCGGTGCCCCCGGACGTGACGATCAAAGACAGGCAGTCTTTGTCAACCCACGCTAAAAGCCTATCCGCAATTTGCCGGCGGTCATCCGGCACAATCTCCTTCTTGAGAACGGAATACCCCTTCTCCTCTATAATCCTGACGAGGATGTCGCCGCTCTCATCATTTCTCAAACCCCGGGACCCCTTATCGCTGATTGTCAGAATACCAACGCTTGTTTTATTACCCATCCTGCGCCTGCTTTATTCGGCTTTTAAAACCTGGTCCTCCCCCCGGGCCCTAGGCCCTATGGGCCGGAGGCTGGGCCCGGTCAGAGCCAGATGGCTCTGCCTTGGATTTTTGTGTCTAAAAGCACAAATTCCAAGCACCAAATAACAAACAAATCTCAAATTCCAATATTCAATGACCAAAACCTTCCAGGACAAGACATTGTTTGGATTTTCGAATTTTGGTCATTGGAATTTTTTTGATATTTGGGATTTGATATTTGGAATTTCAATAAGTC
>JAFDAP010000311.1 GCA_019313765.1 Deltaproteobacteria bacterium
GGTGGGTTTGATATAAAGGCCGTCAGCTCCGGCTTTGAACATGGCCACTGCATCGCTGATCAGGGATTTCCTGGTATAGAAAACCGCAGGTACGCCCGGATAATGCTTCCTTGCCTGCCTGAGGTTGGATAATCCGTACTTCCTGTTCTGACCTACACGGTTGCAGACCTCTTCGAACACGGACCGCCAGCTATCTACCATGGCGAAAAGCCTTTTCAAATACTCGTTAATCACATCTCCCTTAAAATCATCAAGTCCCCCATACACATGGTCCAATGTCGGGAAACCGGCTATTTTTTTTTCGAGTTCTTCTCTTGGTGTAAGATAAGGCTCACGCACATCCTCATCCTTTCCCCACAGGTCAAGCAGGAAAAGACCGGGAGCTTTCGTCCCCAATATATTCCTAACTTCCTCAAAGGTGTAGGCCAGGACGAATTCCATTTCAGGATCAGAGGAAGCAATTTCATTTCGCACAAGATCATGCTCGAACGTTGAGTCATCTATAAAACAGATAATCTGTTTCATAACAGACCTCGAAAATTTTAGCTGATTTTGGGGTAATATTATAGGAGGCTACGTTTCTATCGTGATCTACCCCCCTTGCCCTATTCTTCCAGCCCACTATCGGTAAGTCTTTCTAATGCCTCTAAATATTTTTCCCTCGTCTTATCAATTATGTCGGCAGGCAATTTTGGCGGGGGCGGTTTCTTCGGCCAATTGATCTCTATAAGATAATCCCTCAAAAACTGTTTATCAAAACTCTTTTGAGGACCACCGGGGCTGTATGAATCCATTGGCCAGAATCTTGATGAATCCGGTGTCAGGACCTCATCGATCAGGATCAACCGGTCATCCATGATACCAAACTCAAATTTCGTATCAGCTACAATAATTCCTTTTTCCGCAGCAAAATCCCGCCCGAATTCATAGATCTGAAGGCTGATCCGCCGGACCTCGTCCGCGAGTTCTTTCCCAATAATGCCCACAGCCGTTTCAAAAGAAATATTTTCGTCATGCATGCCATCTTCCGCCTTGGTGGAAGGCGTGAAAATGGGCTCAGGCAGCTTTTCGGACTCTCGAAGACCTTCCGGAAGCAAAATGTCGCACACACTACCCTTTGATAAGTATTCCTGCCAGCCCGACCCGGACAAATACCCCCTGACAATACATTCTACAGGCAATGGCCTCGCTTTCTTAACAAGCATGCTCCGGCCCCTGAGCTCTTTAGTGTAATTCCGGCAGATATCAGGGTAATCGAGCGGATCGCTGCTGACCAGGTGGTTTTCCACTATCGTTTCCAGTTTCTTAAACCAGAAAAGAGAAATGCTTGTAAGGATCTTGCCCTTGTCGGGAATAGGGTCATCCATGACCACATCAAAGGCCGACATTCGATCGCTTGCCACGATCAAGAGACTGTCATCAATCTCATACACGTCTCTGACCTTTCCCCGTTTTACAAGCTCAAGACCTTCAAAATCGCTCTTTTTCAAGACACCCGAATCCATAGTCTCTCTCCTTGAAATTCCTGTTATCAAGTTATATGCAATGATTATCTACTGACTTCCCTGTACATTTTGACCCTTCTCAGATAATCCCGGTAATATCTTAATACCCTGTTCCGAAAATTAACAGTCTCAGTGTAAGGAGGAATGCCGTTGTATTCCTTAACCCGATGCGGTCCCGCATTATAGGAAGCTAACGCCAGGCTGATATCTCCTCTTTGCCTCTTCATCATTCTGGAAAAATATTTAAAGCCATATTCGATTGCCTTGCGCGGGTCCAGACGATCGTCTGCATTCTTTTTCAACAGTTCCCGCTTGTACAGGGCGAACAGTTTCGTCCGCCTGGCCTTGCAATCCAGGGATTCCTGCATCAGTTTTCTTGCGCGCCTTGCATGGCCGGCCATATTTTCCTCAGTGATTGCCCTGATAATGGCCATTGACTTGCGCCTTAGCATACGCTCGCGCTCCATAAAGTCTCCGGCTTCCCGGAAATATGGCGGCATAAAAACGCTTTTCATGCCTAAGCTCTTTGCAGTCTCCGGCATAATCTGAGTCAGCCCGGCAGCCCCCACACGGGATACGTCACGAGCATTAAAACTTGACTCCTGCCGCATCAAGGAAATAAACAACAAAGGATCTACGGGATATCTATCCCCTTTGTGTCTCTCAAGCACAGGCGCTAAAAACACAATGTAGCGTGAAGCTGACATCCCCAGAGCATGTTTCCATCCGGAACCCGGATCCAATCCGCCGTTCATATTGCTTTGATCAAGATCAAACCGGTTTATTGCTCCCTCGGACGCCTTTTTTATGAACTCGCGGAATACGCGATTGACAAACCGCACGTTCTCAGGATTCAACGGCCATGAGCCATGGTCCAGACCCTGGCATCGATTGTAAAAATATCCGAACGCATCCCTCAAATTATAAGAAGTCTTATTTAAACTTTCCTGAAGCAATTCTTCCAACAGGTCGGAACAAAGACGTTCATTCAGCCTCTCATCAGTCTTCGGCGATAATTTCGATCGTACAGACATCATACGTTCACGGGCAAGACGAAGGGTGTTGTTGTATTCAACGGCCTTTTTGCCCACCTTTATAACATGCTCTCCCGGAATTTTTACCTTTTTCCGGGTAGTCATTGCTTTGTAAACTTCTTTTAAAAGTTGGTCCGCGTTTTTGTATAACGCCTTCGCTTCAAGATAGTCTTGATCTACCAGTACTTTAAGGCCAAACGACCGGCCGACCTCCGGACCAAGCCTCAAGATTCCTTCCTCCCCGCGATAGGATCCGTCTGATAAGCTCTTCTTATGACGCTCAAGGTTATACGCGATAATGCTCTCCTTTATTAAGGAAAGATCAGCACCGGCAGGGATCGGGAAAAACAGGATCACTATTGTTAAAAAAAGAAAGATCCTTCTAACTTGTTTCGTTTGAGCAAGCATAGACAAAAGGAGGTTCGCTTCGCTCCCATTTTTGACCCCGCAGCAGAGCTGCGAGGAATTATTTGATTAAGATTGACGCCCTCGTAAAAAGTCTCTTTTTGTTACATTCAAACTGCAATGAATCCGAAACGAATTTTTTAGATTAACCTCTCATCATAGGGTAGTCAAGCCTTTCTTGTGCCCAGTTAAGCCCCATCAAAGTTCAAGTACCAGACGGATAAAAACACCTGTAGTCGTTCACAGGTTCCCCGCCCAGCGGGATCTTCGACAGGGTTCAGCGTTCAGCCTGCGACGAGCTCAGCCGAGTCGGGTTAGTTTTTTTCGTTAACCGCAATGCCGACGTCTCCCAATATTGACATGCCCATGATAGAACTTAAATTTAAACACATTAGGTGTTTTGTAACAGTTTAGCCTTTTGAAAAAAATCTGACAGGATAACAGGGTAAACAAGATTAAAACACACCTTAGTTATCCTGTAAATCATAGAAAAATCAAAACCTGGGAAAGGCGTATAATCGAAATACAAA
>JAFDAP010000312.1 GCA_019313765.1 Deltaproteobacteria bacterium
AATCTCTTCAAGGTACTTTATACAATGCCTTCGATCATTAAACAACAGATCATACCTGAGGCCGGAGGCAATGAAGGCCTTTTTTATCCCGTCAATCTGCCGGATTTTGGTTAACAGCTCGATCTGCCTGCTGTGGTCGGGCTTAAGATGCGGACAGATTTCCGGAAACAGACATCTCCTGTCAGTACAGCTTCCCTTTTCAAGTTTTTTTCTGCACTCAAAACCATACATGTTAGCGGTTGGGCCACCAACATCCGGAATGTATCCCTTGAAATCCGGTAACCCAGCGATCCGTTTAGCCTCTCTTATAATTGACCTGATACTCCGTGACTGGACAGTCCTTCCCTCATGCACAGCGATGGCACAGAAGTTACATTCGCCGTAACATCCTCTGTGTGTCGGAATGGAAAACCTGATAGTATCCAGGGCCCTTACTTGACCGTTTTTTTTATAAAAGGGATGAAGGTCTCTTTCAAAATCCAGTTCATATATCCTGTCGAGTGCCCTCTCCGACATTATATGCGACGGCGGATTATGGATGAGATATCTGTTTTGATGCTTCTGAACAAGGCCCCGCGCATTTACCGGGTCATTATTGTGATAAAAGGTGTGAAAGCTCTCAATAAACTTTTTCCTATCATTCAGTACCTCCTCATATGAAGGGATGTCTATATAATCATCGGGTTTCTCCCCGGAGATGTAGCATATACCCCTGATGTCCCGGTATTCTGCGCCGGCGTCCATCGCACTTGCCAGGCCGACGGCACTCTTTTCTCCCATTCCATAAACGAGCAGGTCGGCCTTTGAATCAAAGAGTATCGACCTCCGAATACTATCCGACTTAAAATCATAATGGCTTATCCGTCTCAGACTTGCCTCAATACCACCTATTACTATTGGGGTGCTGCTACCCTTGAAGTGCCGCTTGATAAGATTTGTGTAAACGATAACTGCCCTGTCCGGTCTCCGGTTGTTGATTCCCCCGGGCGTATAGTCGTCCAATTTTCTTCGTTTTCCCGTGGCCGTATAGTTGGCGACCATGGAATCAACGGACCCGGCGGTAACTCCCCAGAAAAGCCTCGGCGAACCGAGACGTGTTATGTCTTTTCCTGATATGACATCCGGCTGGGCGATTATTCCGACCCTGAATCCAGCGTCTGAAAGGACCCGGCTTATTACAGCCGTACCCATGTAGGGAGAATCAATATAACTGTCACCTGAGACAATTATTATATCAGGCTGATCCCATCCGAGATTTCGCAGTTCGTTTTTTGTAGTTGGTAAAAATGGCATAGAAATCAGTAGAGAGTGGGCATTAATTCTTCACACTTGAGCCCAGGGCCTTTTCAACGCTCACATTCTGAAAACTCAAAAGAGTCATATCATCCAAAAACCCTATTCACGATTGAGCAGCAGCCGAAGATGGCCTGGATCTGAGATATGAAAATGTGAAGTTATTTTTGAGTGAGCACTTAGCTCCGGGCAGGGTTCTTTACTTTTTTTCCCGCAGCCGGATGCCGTTTTTTTCAAAGGTAATCAGCCTTTTTTTGTACAGGTTGCCGATGGCCTTCTTAAATGTTTTTTTGCTGACGCCGAAAATGTCGGCGATTGCTTTTGGCTGGCTTTTATCGGTGACCGCGATACATCCGCCCTGTTGCTGTAATTCGTCCATAATTTTGCGGGACAGGGCATCGATGGCTTTGTAGCCGGGCTTTTGCAGGCAGAGGTCAATTTTTTTGTCGTCACGCACTTTTTTGATAAACCCGTCAATTTCCTGACCGATTTTCAGCGGCTGAAACACTTCGTTTCCATACAGGATGCCCTTGTGGGTGCCGTTGATGACGGCTATAAATCCCATCTCTTTTCGAGCGGAGATGCGCAGCGCCACCTTCTGGCCCTCATGAAAACCCGCCTGCTTTTTTTTCGCCCGGCCTTTATTATGTTCAATTATTACCATTGTATAGCTCCGGCAATTGGTGCCTGTCGGTCCCTATGCTTACCGATCCTCCATTGAAAGGGTCGGGTCTTTTTCAGTTTCATCGATTTCAACCGCCTTGTTTTCCAGCTTGCGTTTCCTTTTTTCCTCTTTCTTTTTTTTCTTGGCCAATTCTTTCTGACGTTTCTTGAACTGGTAATTAGGTTTTGCCATGGCGTTTCCTTTCTGGTTGGTTGCCGGATCGATAAAATCGCTGATAACAGAGAAAAGAATCTCAGCCGACATAATTATGGTTTGATGCGAGCGATTATTAAAAAAGGATATCCCTTATCCCCGTTTATTTTATAAGTGTTAGGTGGAATTGAACGGAGGCTTACGACGGATTGATTGAATCACTTCGTCGAGCTGTTGAAGAAAACGTGATCGGTCACGTTTTTTTAGCGGCGGAGGCCCGCCCGTTATCTCTCCTGCCTCTCGAAGTTCTGACAACAGGTCCCGAGTCGCGACGGCCTGACCGATGTTGTCTTCCGTGAACGGCTTTCCGGTTGGGCCAATTACACGTGCGCCTTCCTTCACGCATCGGCTCGCAAGCGGGACGTCAGCGGTGACCACGATGTCGTGAGGTTGCACGTGTTCGACAATCCAATCATCGGCAGCGTCGAATCCGTCTTCTACAACTTCGAGTGCAATCCATCGTTCATTCGGAACTCGCATCCAAGAGTTGGCCACCAATGTGACATCAAGGCGAAATCGGCTTGCGACGCGGTACACCTCCTCTTTAACCGGGCATGCATCAGCATCGATAAAGATGTGCAACAAACGAAGATCCTCCCATGACCCCGGATCTGATCCGGGTGCTGCCTAACGCATTTCTCAGCGGCGAGGGAACCGAGTCCGCTGAAGAAAAAAATTATAACAAAATCACTTGTATTTCTTTGCTTTAAACCAGGAATTATCCCCTAAGGAGCCACGTAAATTAAGTTAACAGAAAAAAGGAGGTATTCTGACACACTAAATATCCTTAACCGCTCAATTAACCGAGGAATGTCACATCCCAAAGGAGCTCCTTTTGCAGGTGGAAAGAGAATTAGTATAGCTTGTAAAGGACGTCCCCAAGTCACATATGTCGTTTCAGAGCGAAACAGTCAACAGCAGACTCCAAGCTCGTCAGGGAGGAAAAAAGTTGCGATTTCACGTAATATAGAGTAGTTTTACCTTGAGGTCAACAGTTTCACTTGCCCATTAGCGGCAACCGTCAGTTATACCTGCCGGTCGAGTTCTAATTGGGTCGGCCTGAAAACACACGTTTTGGGAGCATTATACCTGCATAATCAATATGATAGCTTGAGCCCAGTCCCCTTCAATCGGTGCTTTGAAGGATTGGTACGAGCAGGAACTGATGAACCGCAAAAATAAAAGGAGGTAATGATATGCCCAAACCACAATACCCGACCAAGGAAGGGATCTGGTCCAAGGGACAACGCGCTGAAAAAACCTATTCAGGAGTAAAACTGGGTCTGCCTTACAA
>JAFDAP010000313.1 GCA_019313765.1 Deltaproteobacteria bacterium
AAAAGACAGAAAGATGGATAAAAGACTGTGAAATCGATTTACAAACCGATCCAGGCCTTTAACGGTTTACCTATATTTTTGTGTATATTATCCTCTCTTTTTCATTGATTTTTTTAGATTGACACTGATCGGGTGATAACGTAAATAGAGTAATCCGTAATTGATCAGCAAGCGGATTTTTCCTGAATTGTATGAATGGCGACTGTCAACGTGTTAAAAGAGTGAACTATGAAGGTCAAATTTTGGGGAACAAGGGGTTCTATACCGGTCCCGGGAAAAGACACCACGACTTACGGGGGAAATACAACCTGTCTTGAGATTACGCTTGAAAGCGGAAGAAAATTTATAATTGACGCAGGAACCGGTATCAGGCCGCTGGGGCAGCATTTGCTTGCTGAGGGAGGAAAAATTGATGTTCACCTCCTCATTACCCACATTCACTGGGACCATGTTCAGGGGTTCCCTTTTTTTGATCCGGTCTACGATCCTGAAACCAAGATAAGAATTGATGGCTTTCCGACCTGCATGAAGGGCCTGAGGGTTCCTTTCGATAATAAAATGGGAGATGGTTTTTTCCCCCTTAAGTTCGATGACCTCAAGGCCGAAATGAGTTATCTGGATACCTTAAATCATGGACCTCTGAAGGTTGATGATGTGGTCATTGACAGCATACCTCTCCAACACCCCCAGGGCGGGTTCGGCTTTCGTTTTCGCGAAGGTAAAAAGACCCTGGTGTTCATCACTGATAATGAACTCACGGAAGAGGCTTGGGCCGGAAGACATACTGAAGACTATGCGGAGTTCTGCAAAGAGGCTGATCTTTTAATCCATGATGCCCAGTATACTCCGGAAGAATTAGAGAAACGAAAGGGTTGGGGCCATTCGGATTATGTTTCCACTCTCGATCTTGCGTTGAAGGCACAAGTAAAGAAATTAGTCCTTTTTCACCATGATCCTACCAGGAAAGACCCGGAGGTGGCTTCATTAAAGGCTCACTGCGAGGAACTTGCCGGGAAAAGCAACCCCGATATATTGATTGGTGCTGCAAAGGAAAATAGTGAGTTGACGGTTTGATTTCCAATCTCTGTCTTAATCAAAACCATGGAAGATTCCTTTCATTCCCTTTGATCTGAAATGCCTGAATCATCCACAAAAGAATTTATCTTTGTAATGGGAGGCGCCAGGAGCGGCAAGAGTTCATGGGCGCTTCGCTATGCCGAGGAAAACTATGGTTCTTATCTTTATCTTGCCACGGCAGAAGTCTTGGATGAAGAAATGGCCGAACGAGTAAGATTACATCGGGAATCGCGCAGTGCAAAATGGAGATTAGTGGAGGAGCCGTTGATGATCGCCGAGGCCCTTGAAACAAAATGTGCCGGAGTGGATGCCGTTCTTATTGATTGCCTGACTGTCTGGCTGAGTAATGTCCTTCTCAAAATGGGCGATGAACAGATTGCCACTTATGAAGACAGTCTATTTGAAGCAATTTCCCGAAAGAAGCAGTCGATTATCGCTGTGGCCAATGAGGTGGGCACTGGAGTGGTTCCGGAATATGCATTGGGCAGAAAATTCAGAGACCTTGCAGGATCACTCAATCAAAGAATAGCCGGCATGGCCGACAAGGTTATTTATATGATCGCGGGTCTGCCCATGTGCCTTAAAGGGAATCAGGATTAGTTTTAATAGCGGAAGAGGACCTTTTTGTCCAGAGTTTCAATGCCGGAAGGCGCAGGGCCGGTTTTTTTGTTGAAACATTCAATATATCAGGCTATATTGATTAATATGAAGGGAGACGAATCCAAAATTAAGACCAACCCTATTCCTGTCCAGGGGCCGGAGTTTTCAAAGACTATTCCCATTTCGAGAAAGGCGGTGCTTGAAGATATTACTGTCAGTCAATATGCATATCTGGAGATCGGGCATCCAGGATTGAAGACTACCAGGGTTGAACTGGCAGAGGAAGATACCTTTATCGGCCGTGGTTCCCTGTGCCGGGTCCAGCTTCAATTTGAAAACACCTCACGATTACACGCACGGATCACCTTCCGTGATGAAGAATATTATATCGAGGATTTGGAAAGCACGAACGGCACGCTTGTAAACGGCGTTCAGGTTCAGAAATGCTTGTTGCGCAGTAATGATCAAATACAGATCGGCGATGCGAAAATCCTTTTCATGGAAGACAAGCTCAGAAAAAAACCATGACCCCAGCAACCCCCACTAAAATGTATGTGACCTTCTGGGGCACGCGCGGCTCCATTTCTACGCCGGGCCGCACAACAGAGAAGTACGGCGGCAACACACCCTGCGTTTTTGTTCAATATCAGGACACAAATATCATCTTTGATGCAGGCACGGGCATCAGGGGCCTTGGCCTCCAGTTGGCGGAACAGCTTGAAGATAAGAAAGATAACCTCTCCCTGCACCTTTTCCTAAGCCACACCCACTGGGACCATATTCAGGGACTACCTTTTTTTGAGGCCGCCTACATAAAGGGGACCGAGCTGGTTATTTACGGTAGTTCGAAAAAGGGGCGATTTCTCGAATCTATCCTGAAAAGGCAGATGGATGTGGATTATTTTCCGTTGGGTTTATCAGAAATGGCAGCCGAAATAAAGATTCGGGAAATATCCGAGGAGACCATAAGCCTCGGATCAGTAGTTGTGGACTGGCAGGAACAGATTTTTCATCCCGGGGGTTCGGTCCGGTACCGGTTGACCGCCGGTGGGAAAAGGGTGGCCTATGCCACGGATGTTGAGCTTGATCGTATGTTTGGACCTGGATTAAAGGATGCAAACAGCGATGGAGCCTTGAGGGATTATCTTGATTTCATTCAGGGTGTCGATCTCCTGATTGCGGATGGCCAGTATACGGAGGAGGAATACCCGGAAAAGATGGACTGGGGTCATACGTCTATCCCTGTGATATTGGAACTGGCGGAAAAGGCCGACGTGAAACAGCTTGCGATCTTTCATCATGACCCCCAGCATTCGGACAAAATACTGGACAGCCTGTGGCATGAGTGTCACGCCGGAACCGGTGACTCCGAATCTCGCATGAATGTCTTTTGGGCCAGGGAAGGCATGACTCTCGCTATCTGAGTAGGTTCAGGCGGACCGGTCTTATTACATTCAATAAGAAAAGGCCAACCATCATGGTTGGCCTTTTTGAATTTTCTGGTGGAGCTGAGGGGGATCGAACCCCTGACCTCATGACTGCCAGTCATGCGCTCTCCCATCTGAGCTACAGCCCCGAATCATTAAAATATAGCAATGGTATCAGGCCATGTCAATATCATATTGACATCAATTCCTGATTTTAATTATACTATAAAATTAAGACATTTGCCGGAGTGGTGAAACTGGTAGACGCGCTGGACTCAAAATCCAGTGGACCTTGCGTCCGTGTCGGTTCGATTCCGACCTCCGGCACCAG
>JAFDAP010000314.1 GCA_019313765.1 Deltaproteobacteria bacterium
AGCGCCAGGCAGGTATACAAGGAGATCAGAAAAAACATCTTCCACGGCGGGGGTGGACTGGAAGTATGGGAAATAAAAAACGTTGACGGAGAACTCGCGTTGCGTTCTTCCACAGTCAGGGGCAAGGAAAGTCCATATTTCGGCGTTATCAACATTGGCGATGTTGCGTCATTTAAAAAGCTCATTAAGGAACAGTTGGAGATCGAGGTGCAGGCCGACAGCTTCAGCAAATCCCAGTTTGAGGAAATCCGGATGCCGGACTCACGGGTTAATATCCTCATCGGGGCCAAGAAGTTTATCGAGGGATGGTCCAGTTGGCGGGTATCATCCATGGGACTGATGAACGTGGGCAAAGGGGAAGGGTCTCAAATTATTCAACTGTTTGGCAGGGGAGTTCGTCTCAAGGGCAAGAACATGACCCTCAAAAGGACGGAGGCATTGCCGGAGATTACATCTAAGCCCACCGGAATTGCGCATCTGGAAACGCTCTATATCTTCGGATGGAACGCTGATTTTGTGGGCCGCTTCAGGGACTACATTGAACAGGAAAACGCAGGAAAGGATTTTTATCTTGAGACAAGGTTGATGGACCCATGGCCCAAATTACCTATCCCCGTGCCGGATGATACCTTTGATGTGAGAGAGCGAACCTGGACCTTAAAAGCGACCCGGCCATTTGTTACAATCGATCTTACTCCCAGGGTTACGACATTGACATCCGATGGATATGCGGCCGCGATTCAGGAATCTTCCGCAGAATACCGGTCCCCTGCGGATTTTAAGAAGTCGGAGACTCTAAACCTCCTGGATGTGGATTCCCTTTATGCGGATCTGGTGGAGTACAAAAACTTAAGGACCCGGGAGGGTCCTGGCGTATTTATTCCACGACTTGTTATAAAAGAGGTCCTGCAATCTTCAACGCTCTATCTGAAGGAAGATGATGCGCACAACCCTCAGCAACTGAACCACGGGGCAAAGGAGATTCTGCGGACCTATTTTGAACGCTTCCTCAACCAAAAAATCAGGGAAGAGGAAAGCAAATATACCCGTCCGGGACGGCTTGAGGACAATTGGAAAGACAAAGCTGTAACGCGTGGTTACAGGCTCAGTGTTAAGCCGGGCACTTTTTTAGACCAGATCGAGGCATTGCTGCTCAGGGGGGAAGAAGTATACAGGGAAAAATTATCGCACCCCCTGCCAAGACTTCATTTCGACAGACTCCTTTTCAACCCGCTATTGAGTGACGGCGGTAAGGAATGGCGAAAGCATGTTTCTGTAACACCTCCGGCTATTGTTGAAAGTGAAATCAGGTTGATAAAGGATATCAGGGAGTTCTGGCAGAAAAATCAGGATAATGAGCTTTACAAGGAGTACAAGATTTTCCTACTGCGCAATTTGCCTAATACGGGCATAGGATTATTCAGCCGCGCAGGTTTCTATCCTGATTTTATCCTGTGGGTAAAGCACAGAAAAAGAAAGTCCATTCGTGTCTGCTTCCTTGAACCGCACGGCCTTCATCATGGAGGCCTGTCCGGCAACGAGGACAGGTTTGCGGCCCTTTCGCAACTGAAGGCATTGAACAAGGTCAAGTCATTTCAGGATAAGAGACTTATACTTGATGGCTTTATGTTGACCCGAACCCCTCTTTCTGAAATCGTGGACGCTGCCGGCCTGAGCCAGGCGGAACTCGAGGAGAATTATCCCCTTCTGTGGCAGGAGGGCGATTACATTAAGAAAATATTGACATCAGAATAAAGGGCACAAAGCTGTCGGACCTTTTGCGCATGGCGGCGCTCAATTTCTATAGCGATATAGCAAGATGAGTTTTCATATGAAAAGCAAACTCTCTTTATTCTCTTTTACGTTAAGATCAATTTATGATGACTATCTTCAGGAGAAGTTACGATGAACAGGGATGACATACTGCTCTCCTTACGCCGGTTCAAGGAAACTAACCAGCAAAAATACAATATTATAAGGATAGGCCTTTTTGGTTCTGCAGCCCGGGACAACATGCGTGAGCAAAGTGATATTGATGTTGTCGTTGAGCTGAAAACGCAGGACCTGTTTGATCTCATAGGCATCAAACTGGATTTGGAGGACCAACTGAGTCAACAAGTTGACATTGTCAGCTATCGTGAAAAAATGAATGAATTCCTCAAACGCAGGATTGATAAAGAGGCGGTCTATGTATGATCGTGAGCTCGTACTTGAGATATTAACCCAAATTTACGAGTCAACTCAGACGATTTTGAAGCGTTTCGAGCCGGTAAAATCAGTGGAGGATTTTACCGGCTCAGATGCAGGGATGGAAAAGCTGGACGCTACCTGCATGCAGTTGTTTGCAATCGGGGAAGGCCTGAAAAATCTCGACAAGGTTACCAATAATTCACTCCTGCCCAGGTATCCCCAAGTTGAATGGAAAAAGGCTAAAGCCCTAAGGGATATTATCAGTCATCATTACTTCGATGTTAATGCCGAAGCCATATACAGGGTCTGTAGAGATCACATTGGTCATCTGGGTGAAACGATAAAGAAGATCATTGATGAAATATGATACGGTTATGTTCAACTTAAATCGATTAGACACATTTGACCGCTTTTGCCAAAAGCTGGGGTGTATGGAAATAGGTTGAGGACCTCTGCTTGGTGAGAAAAGCAGGACCAGGATGTTATAACGGGTTTTGATCCAGGTTAAATGCCTAATTCCACTTAAAAAAATGGATTTATTGCGGAAAATTGAATTTAATGGTAAAATACAAAGATAATAGTAACGGAAAGGGAGGCAGAGGGAATCATAGCGCAGATAAGTTGCTGGCGTTGGAAGAGATAAAAATAAAAAAGGACTCAGAGGAACAATGAAATGACTGCTGAAATAGCGATAATGAATAAAGAAGCGATTGCTTTAGCCTCCGATAGTGCAGTTACAATAAGAGCTGAACCGGAACAGAAGATCTTCACTTCCGCCAATAAACTTTTCACTTTATCGAAATATTATCCCATAGGAATAATGCTCTATGGAAATGCCACCTTGATGGGTATTCCGTGGGAAACGATAATAAAGATTTTTAGAAAAAAATTGGGAAAAAGCAAATTTGAAACACTGGAAGAATATGCAAATAACTTTATAGATTTTTTAGATAACGAAAATTCCTTATTCCCTGCCTCTGTGCAGGAGGAATATTTACATCAAACTATCAATGGGTATTTTCAATTTATCCGAGAAACAATTGAAAAAGAACTGCATTCAAAGGTTTATGAATCCGGTAAAATTAGTGATAAAGAAATAAGGCTCGTCAGGAAAATCTGTGAGTAAATTCCGGTTCGGGAAGTTCCCCCATCGTCAGAAATAGTGCTATTTTGAGGACTTCATAGTTCCGAAAACCGTAGGACTTTCTCGTAACAAGATTTATTTTGCGATTCATA
>JAFDAP010000315.1 GCA_019313765.1 Deltaproteobacteria bacterium
CGTCCTGGCAAAGGTTGCCTCCCTGAGGGTCTCCCTCAGTTGCTCCCTGGCCTTTTCCCAGACGCGATGAATTGCGCAGGTCGGACTCCTGAAACAGGAATCCGGCCTCATGACGCAGTCATTCAAAAATATTTCCCCCGTGACTGCCTCAACTACATCCAAAAGCGAGATTTTTTCCGGAGAAACTAAAAGCCGGTACCCGCCTTTTGCACCCTGGATAATCTCGATAAATCCCGATCTGGCTAACTGCTGGGCGATCTTCCCCAAGAATTGTTCCGGGATTTCCATGGCCTTTGCAATCTCTTTGCGGCCTACAACATTCCCCTGTCCGTTACCGGAAAGAAAAAGGATACAGCGAACCCCGTATTCACCCGCTCTTGTAAGTCTCATTTTGCCCCTAAACAAGATAATTAGGATGTTTTTTATCCTATATAGAATTTCACAAATCATGTCAAGCATTTTTTTATGCCATCTACTTTACTTTACTTTTCCTTTCGAGTTTTATCTTGACAACACTCCAAAATTACCGTACATTTTTGGAGCTATGTTTAGAAGAGAGATAAATCCAGTTAAATCAAAAAGCTATTTTCTCTTTGGCCCACGTCAGACAGGCAAAAGTACCTTTGTCAAATCTTTGATCAGCCACAAAGACCTTTACATCGATCTGCTGCCCCAAAGGAATTTCTTGAACTATGCCAAAAACCCCGGAAGGGTGCGCGAAGAGATTCTGGCCCACCTGAAATTATATGACAACCCATTGTGTATAATTGATGAAATCCAGAAGATTCCCGCCCTGTTAGACGAAATTCATGAATTAATTGAATCCAGAGAAATCAGGTTCATCCTGACAGGTTCCAGTGCCCGTAAATTGCGCAGAGGAGGCGCGAATCTTTTAGCCGGCAGGGCATATACCTACCACCTGTTTCCATTAACTTTTACTGAACTCAGGGGCCAATTTGATCTTGATAAGGCCCTTAAAATAGGAACGCTTCCCGTATTGTGGGGATCTCGTGAAGAAGACTCTCAAGAGTTTTTAAGATCTTATACTGAAACCTATCTAAAAGAAGAAATTGCAGCCGAGGGGTTGGTCCGCAACATAGGACCTTTTGCGCAGTTTCTGGATATTGCTGCGGCAAATGACGGTGAAACCGTTAACTTCAATAATATTGCAAGAGAATGTTCAGTGTCGGTAAAGACGGCTAAAGAGTACTACCAGATTCTCGAAGATACATTCCTGGCCTTTAAACTTCCCGCCTGGACCAAAAGTGAACGAAGGAGGCTGGTTTCCCACCCCCGCTACTATTTTTTTGATACCGGGATAACGAATGCACTTGCCCATACATTGACGGACCAACTGAATCCTAAAATTTTCGGGCGTCGTTTTGAACAGTTTGTGATCTGCCAGCTTATGGCTTCCATTTATTATAAGAGATTGGATTGTCAGCTTTATTATTGGCGTACCAACCATGGGGCTGAAGTGGACGTCCTGCTAACTACCGGTAATCGAATATTCTGTGCCCTGGAAATCAAATCATCTCAAAATATTGTCAAAGAAAAACTTGCAGGATTGAAGAGTTTTGTAGACGATAATCCATCTGTACCCGCATTTGTCCTGGGTATGAGGCAAAACAGACGTCAGTTGCAGAATAACATTACCATCATAAACTGGGATGATTTTATTTCCGAAGAGCTGAGCCACCTTTCCCTTACACCTTGAGCTTTTAAAACTATCCCTCCCATGTAGCTGGGGCTCAGGTGATTTACCTTGACTTTCCCTTGATTTTCAATATGATTTCAAACGATTCATGAATGTAACCTAAACCTCGTAATTCATAATTCTAAATTGCATTTAATTTGTGCCCATCCATAAATGAAAAAGTGCACTTGCAAGTGTCCAATTCAGAAATGAGCAATTTTTTACAAGATCAAGTCGAAGATCCCGGACTTTGAGCGGGAGAAGTCAAGGGGTTGGGCGTCCCGCCCTGGAAGGCGGGAACAACTAACCCCGCAGATTGACGCTGACCTGCCCCGAAGCAGGCGGGGGATTGTGAAAAAGGGCCATTTCTGGATGGACACTAATTTACAGGTTTTAGCCATGGAGCAACAAACCAAACTCTGCTTAGCCATATCCTGACAGGATCTTTTCTGTCCTGTTGGGAGGAAAACCTTCATTACAAATCCGGCACAACCCTTTTAACCAAAAGCTCGTCATAGAGCACCAGTTTTATGGATATCGCCCCTTTTTTCATGTTATACAGTTAGCAACCCATCAATTTTCAGCGGTTTTTTGTCAAGGAAAAAATTATAGATAGGATTTATCCAGAAACTGTATACTAACTTGATGTATCCGACGCTTCGCGCCGAACCCATCGGGGCGCGAGTGAGGAGCTAAGGTATGCCGCGAAGCGCAGCCCATCCATCCGATTGGAGTCAGACACGTTCCCGGCCCCCGGGCACAAAGCCCGGGACCCGGAAACGAGCTCCTCACCCGGCCCGTTGGCCTTCAAATTAAACAGAGAATTGCGTATAGGATTCAAAATGCAGAAAAATTTCGATGATATCGATAAATATGTTGCTCAGGCTGTAGCCCATTATTGGCTTACTCGAAAAGCACAAAAGGACAAGCAAACAAATCGTGGGGTATCGGATGCAGGTCTGAGAAGTGCAGTTACTGGTGGCGCACAAATGGATGGTTTTATAACACTGTTCAGGGATTTGATTCTTGATACCGGGATTGATAAAAATTACATTTATGGAAAAAAGGCACTTCAACTGCCAGGATTTTTTAGGCCGACCAAAGAGTGGGACTTGTTGGTTATTAAAAATGGTCAGCTAATCGTCGCCATTGAAGCCAAATCCCAAGTGGGACCCTCATTCGGGAACAATTTCAACAATAGGACCGAGGAGGCCATGGGAAGCGCCCTCGATTTATGGACAGCTTTCAGAGAGGGGGCCTTCAATGCAGGTATTCAGCCTTTCCTCGGATATTTCTTTATGCTCGAAGATTGTAAAGCCTCAAATCGCCCCGTTAATGTAAGGGAACCGCATTTTAAAGTATTTCCTGAATTCGTCGGTGCTTCATATATGAAACGCTATGAACTTTTTTGCCGAAAACTTATTCTTGAACGGCATTATACTTCTTCATCTTTTATAACATCGGCAAGCGACAATGGCATTGAAGGTGTTTACAATGAACCTGCAGATGATCTTTCTTTTAAATTTTTTGCAAAATCTCTTGTTTCTCACGTTGGAGCCTTTGTATGAAAAATAATAACCAAAAAACCGAGCAAAGACTGATAAACGGCGACGCAAGAGAGCTATCCTTCTTAGACGATGAATCTATTCACTTAGTCGTTACCTCACCCCCATACTGGAATCTGAAACGCTATAATGAGAATCCGGATCAA
>JAFDAP010000316.1 GCA_019313765.1 Deltaproteobacteria bacterium
GGAGGCAAAACCGTTATAAGTCCATCGTTTGTCAGGAGGATGTTTATCTGAAAGAGCTGGTTCGATATATTCACCTTCACCCTGTTAAATGTCCCGGAGGGAACCCTATTTAACTGGGTAAATCTGCTGAGGGCCGGACTGGTTAAGGATCTGAAAGAGCTGAATCGAAATCCCTGGTCCGGTCATTCTGCGCTTGTCGGTAAAGTTGAGAGGAAATGGCAGAATACCGAGTACGTGTTGTCTTTTTTCGGTGACGCCGGCAATTCAAGAAAGAATTATTCGCGATACGTTAGAAAAGGTATTGATCAGGGGAGCAGGCCGGAATTGGTCGGCGGCGGATTAATCCGGAGCATGGGGGGCTGGTCTGAGGTTCTCGCCAGTCGGAGGCGCGGTGAAAGGGAAGTGGCTGATCAGCGGATACTAGGTGACGGAGATTTTGTCAAGCAGGTCATATCCGGCCTTGATGATCTTGTTAAAAAGAATTTAAGACTGTCCGGACAACGAATCGATATTAAGGCACTTGCTAAGAAGATGTCTGAAAGGTACAATGTTTCTATTGGTGAACTTCGGTCAGGGGGTCGAAGAAGGGCAGTGGTTCAAGCCAGGCGAGCAATGTCGTGGATCGGTGTCAGGGAACTTGGTTATTCCGGGGCTGATGTTGCGAGATATCTTGGTGTTACGAACTCTTGCGTGACGCGAATGATATCAACAGGAAAGAAACCGGATATAGATGACATCAATTTAGAGTTATGAACGCTCTGCACGAACGTCCCCCATTACTCTGCACGAACGTCCCCCATTACACGATTATGAAAGACTTAAAACCAATGATCAGTCTGTATCTCCCCAGTCGTACGGCTATGGTCATTTGCGCATTCCCCAAAAAAACGATATGATGGACATAACGATCAGGGCCATACCGAAAATCTGGTCTTTCCCGGAAATGACACCTGAAATCAGCAACGCCGCCGTGACGACCATCCAGGCAAAGCGTTTAACAGACAGGTCGATGCGCCGGATGGCCTTGCGTGTCTCCGGAGAAAGCGATACCTGGACGGTCAAAGCGCCATGTTTGGCCCTGGTAAGCACCTGTTCCATGTGAGCGGGAATGCTCAAGGCATGTTTGCCCAGTATAAATAGTTCTTCCCAGACCCCCTGCCACTCTTCCTTGAGCTCCTGCTTGGCGAAACGCTTTGAATAGTCGAACGCTTTGGCCCAGGGATCGAATTCCGGATCGATAGTGGTGGTCAGCCCCACTAGAATGCCCAACGCCCGCCCGATAAAAAGCATGTCGGCCTGCACCTGAAAAGGCATTTCCAGGATGAGATCCCGGTATTGATGCATGAAGTAGCGCACCTCTTTTAAAGCCGTTTCATGAAGTTTTCCAAGGCGAAGCCCCCAGAGCTTCTGGAGCCATTCCCGGTGGGCCTCCTCGAGCAGGCGCAGATCCGCCCCGGGACGCAAAGCGTCGGCAACCACATACGCCTGAACTATTTTGTGGGAATCCTGGGTACCGAGACCGATGACCCCCATGCGCATGGCGGCCTTGAGCCGTTCGGAAATCACCGCTGTCATTCCGAAATCGATAAAGACGAGTTGAAAAGGCCTGTCGCTCGCGTAGGGCACGGACTCTCCGGGGGCAAACCCGCCGATGCCTGCATTAACTTCATTCGCAGTGGGCAGCGGCCGGACATAGATATTGCCCGGGTGGGGGTCCGCGTGGACAAAATTTGTCACAAAAATCTGGTGCATGTAGATGTCATACAGCCGGTCGGCAACCAGGGCGCACTCTATGCCGCAGGCCCTGATGGTTTCGGTATCGTCTATCTTGATGTAGGCGACATTTTCCATGGTCAGGGCCCGGGCGTTACAATACGTTTCGTAAATCCCGGGCACACAGACATGGGGATTGTCCTTAAAATCCGCGGCAAACCGCTTGAGATTCTCTTTCTCCAGGGCCAGGTCCAGTTCGGCCCGGGTGGTGGCCGAAAACTCCTCCAGAAGCAGGTCAAGATCCATGCGGTTACGCACGTGTTTCATCAGGTTGAGCCATTTGCACGCCAACCGCATGGCGTTAAGATCGGTTTCCACGAGGATATGTATTTTCGACCGCAGAACCTTGACAATCACCTCTTCGCCGGTATGCAGAACGGCCCTGTGCGCCTGCCCGAGGGATGCCGCCCCCACAGCATCGCTTGAAAAATAGGCAAACATCTCATCGATCGGACAGCCATAATCCTCTTCGATAGCGCCGACAAGATCTTCAAGCGGTTCCGGCGCGACTTCATCCTGAAGCCCGGCCAGTTCCCGGGCCACTTCGGGAGGAAAAATGTCAACCCGGGTGCTGAGAAACTGCCCGAGTTTTATGAGGACCCCGCCCAAATTGGTGGCCAGTTCCCGGTACTCACGCGCGGTGGTTTGCCAGCGGGACACAGATGACGTATGAAACCACCGCAGGAGCGGAAGATTAAAAACCACGTCCCACCAGAGTGTCTGCCACATGATTTTCAGAAAAAACCGCCGAATTTTGCGGTAACGCCGCAGGTCTATGGACCGGTCCTTTTTTGCCCCGGACTCGGGCGAATCCCTGTGCAGGTGTGCGCTTCCGTCCTGTGTGTGTCGGTAAGGTTTCATTGAATGGTGTGTGTGATAAGATGTTGCTTTTCCAAAGAAATACTATAGAGAAATTCCCCTTGTGAGTCAAGGAATAAGTAACCACAACATATGTGGCATCAGGCTGGATTGCGGTTCAGAGGTTTTTCAGGAATATGGGTTGAAATATGACCGGGCCTTCAAGGGCTGGAATTTATTGGAAATTGACATTATTTAGGCCTAATCCGGACACACCACTCCGTTAGATCCTTTGGCCGGTTTTGAAAAATCATGAGGCATATGCCTCAATTGAATACTCAGGATCGTGAAAGAGATAATCCCTCCAAAGGCGGGTAAACCTCACAAGGCGGGACCTGAGAATCTGAGTAATCTATATGGATATTTTACGGTGGCGCGTTGGCTTTGGGTGGAGGTCTGGCCTTGATGTCCCACATTCTGGTCGATTAGCGGCCAACTCGGACGCAACCGTCGAGTTTCTGAAACGGCATGTAAGTTAAGATAATGATTGGCGTGTACAAGAGATTCTGGCAAAAGCTTTCGACAGGTATTGTGCTGATGTTGGCTATGAACAAGCTCTCCGGGTAATCAAGGAATGGCTGGCAGACTCCTCGCCTAATGGGTTGCGGGTTGCGGGACGTACCTTGATATATTGATAAGTCGAATAATTTAGGTCATAAGAGATATCTGCTACGCAGATCAAGAATAGATGCGCCTGGGGCGTTACATCATATTATTGTTAGAGGCATCGAAAGAAAAACCATCTTTAAGGATGATGCTGATAGAGATAATTTT
>JAFDAP010000317.1 GCA_019313765.1 Deltaproteobacteria bacterium
AAAAATAAACCGCTTGGAAACTACCTTTGATTATGATAATACCCACAAACTGCTTTTTATTCAATCCTGAGTTGTCAGAACTCTTTAACACCAGTAAGTACGCTCCGCCAAAAAAGGCCCGAAACCATCTTTTGATGCAGCCATGCTGGCGGGCACAGTGGCCCGCCCTACTCAGGGTATTTAAATTTCGATATTAAATTCAAATGGAGTAGGTACCGAATATCCATGACTAACAACGACAATAAACATCGACTGGCGTTTGAAGACAAGGAAATAATGCTTTTGGGCACGGCCCACGTGTCAAAGGAAAGCGCCGATCTTGTGGCCCAGGTCATTGAAGAGGAAAAGCCTGATACGGTATGCATTGAGCTCTGTGAGTCGAGGTACCAGGCTCTCACACAAAAGAATAAATGGCAGAATACCGACCTTATCAAGGTGATCAAGGAAAAAAAGGCCTTTCTGCTCCTTTCAAATCTCATGTTAGCCTCTTTCCAGAAAAAAATCGGGCAGAAATTGGGCATAAAACCTGGGGAGGAAATGCTTCGGGCCGTAGAAGCCGCAAAATCGGTTGAAGCCCACATACATCTGTCTGACCGGAACATACGCACAACACTATCCAGGACCTGGCGCCTCATGGGGCTCTGGACCAAGATAAAATTGTTGGCCCAGTTTATCGCTTCCATGGGAGGAGGGATTGACGATATCACAGAAGAGGACATCGAAGAGATGAAGAAGAAGGATGTCCTAGAAACCCTTCTCTCGGAAATCGGCCAGAAGCTTCCCGAAGTGCGGCGTATCCTGATTGACGAAAGGGACCAGTACCTTGTCCATAAAATAAGGACTGCGCCGGGCAAAAAGATTGTAGCAGTGGTAGGGGCCGGACATGTTCCCGGGATTCAGGAATACTTGAATAAGGAGATAGACATAGAAGCTCTGGATCAAATGCCTCCCAAGGGCAGGCTTTCCGGTATCTTGAAATGGGGCATCCCCGCCCTCATTATCGGGTTGATTATTGCAGGGTTTTTTTTCGCAGGAAGCGCCGGCGGTGTCCATATGATCAAATGGTGGGTTCTGGCCAATGCAGCGTTTGCAGGCCTTGGCGCTGCAATTGCATTGGCCCATCCGCTGACGATTCTATCTGCGATTGCGGCCGCTCCCCTCACATCCCTCAACCCAATGATAGCGGCAGGCTGGGTATCAGGACTTGTGGAGACCCTGTTAAGAAAACCTAAAGTAATGGATTTTGAGAGCCTGCCTGATGACATCGTATCCGCAAGGGGCTTCTGGACTAATAAGATCACGAAGATTTTATTGGTGGTTGTATTTACAAATATTGGCAGTTCCGTAGGGACATTTGTGGCCCTACCCCTGATGATCAAGGTTTTTGCATGAGTTTCGACCTCATTTTGCCTCGGATACAAAGGCGTGGGCCTCGTCAATCCTTTGCCCTATGTATGAAATCATGGATTCGTCATATTCGATGAGATCAAAGCAGTAGCCGTCTTCTCCAAGCAGACCTTCGGGAACGAGATCCCCTTCTTCATCCGGATCTTTGATCATGTCTCCGTAAAAACATATTGAGAGCCACCTGTTTTCAGGATCATCATCTATGATATCCGCCATGACGAACAGGGGCCACTTCTTCTCACCCTGACTATCCACGGTCGCCCTTAAAGAATAACTCACCCCGGGCCGTGAATTAAAACTGAGGACTGCTCGCTCTTTTTCCGAAAGCTTATCTCTCAATCTGATAAAAACACTTTTCAAATTCTGCGGATCTGTTGTCCAGGCCTCAAGCAAATTCAACATCTCAGCCTTTTCTTTTTCACTCGTAAACATGTCCTTATGCTCTACCCATGCCAACCCACTGGCATTATGAGAAGTGGTTCGTGTTTTTTCTCGGCCCCGATAATCCTGGAGACATGCCTGTCGTTGAACGCGCCCACTATGCCCGCCGCAAGGCCCAGGGTCTGGCATTGCAAAAAGATATTCTGACCAACATGCCCCACCTCGATAAGGGCATACCTGATGCCTCGATTGCCGTACTTGACGGTGATCCGGTCGTATTCGGCAGTCACAACAAAAAGAACGGCCGCCTCTGCCATCCACATCTGGCTCAGAGAGGCGATGGCCAAATCCTTTCTCCCGTCCCCATCTATGACCTTTGTGACGGAATGATTATTGGGCTTGTAACGGTAAACGCCTGCTGTCAAACCCTTTACGCCGTTTCTCCCAACCACGGCATAGATGTCCACAGGATATAATGCCCCACCGGACGGCGCTGCCCTTTTAAAACCGCTGTCCTCCGTAATCCCCTGGGCAGCCCACAGGATCTGCGAGAACTGCTTTTCGGTAACAGGTTCATCCCTGTATGACCTTATTGTCCTCCTTTTCTTGATGGCCTTTTCTAAAGACATGTCCCCATCAAGCAGGGGCTGCGTCAAACTCATGGCCCGTTCCTCCTTTTTAGAAAAAGGTTTTTTTCCTTTGGCAAAGGCATTCCTGAGTCGAAAGGGTAAAAAGGCCGAAAACGTCAATCCGAGAATAGCCCCCACCTGGCATACTTGTCGTCTGCTGAGGCCAATATCACTCCACAGCACTTCTAATAATCCTGAAAAAATGTTTTCTTTCTTATGAATCATAGCCATTCATACGAATCAGGAATGAATCAAGATTTTATACACCTTACTTTCACGGAGCAAGAAGTACCTGGTCCTTGAAGTGTTCCAGCAAGGCCTCAGAAAGTGTTTCCACCGATTTCTGATCTTCAAACTCCACCATAAGCTCACCTTTTTCGCCCACTACCAGTCGTCCATGCTGTTCGACAACTTCGGCAATTTCCGGCGGTTCCACCGTCCACCATCCCTTTGTCCTTAAAAGCAATTCTTTGCCCTTCAACCTCCTGGGGGTCACCAGATCTATGCTTCTAAACCACGCATCCCATCCGATCTGGGCAGGCGCCTTCAGCACAGGGCTCACCGGATCATGATAGATGCGGCAACGGCCGAACAACCTTAGCCGGATCATGATAATATCTCCTTGATAAGGTCACTCAGTCGTTCATCATCGGGCAAGAACTTTCCGGAGACCTCAATGCCCGTATGACCCAGAGCCCATGCAAGACAATATGTGTAAAGACCTGCTACTTCATCATCACCCATATTCAAGTCCTGCGTGGCAGCATGAGACCATGTTCGCTCGAAAAGACCCCTTGCCTTCTCCCTTGCATGCCGGAGCCTGCTGTCAAGAGACGATATCCCCACCTGTTCAAGTAATTTCTTCTGGGCCGCCTCCATCCCCGAAAACACCCTGCGCATCTTCTGCACAGAAGGGTCGCGACCCCATTCGTCTGTCTCACTCATCAAAGACTCCTGTTTGGCCTGTAGGAGTGGCTT
>JAFDAP010000318.1 GCA_019313765.1 Deltaproteobacteria bacterium
TTGCGGGCGTGGATAAACCGTGCCCCTACGACAGGGACTATTCACATATGGTCACGTGATCCTTTAACATACAGTCTTCAAAAATAATCATGAAAGCAATAATCATCCTCATCTTGAGCCTGACCTCTGTGCTTTTTAATCTCTCTACAGCAGAAGCCTCCTGGTTAATAGATGCCAGGAAGTATCATATGTCAGCCCACATGGAAAACTCCTGCCAGGACTGTCACGAAAACATCACCGGCCAGGCCCTCCACCCCAATCCCGCACATGTCAACAAGAAACTGACTGACTTTTTTAGCATTGATAAATGCCTGTCCTGCCACGACGATGTCATAGAAGATATCAAAGAAGGTTTTCACGGAGCTAAGAAAGTCAAAGACCCAAATAAATACTCCCGTTGTATCCAGTGTCATCAACCCCATTACCAGCCCAGACTCGGTGATAACCGGATGGGAAGGTTCGATCCTGCAAAGCCCCGCCATGAACAATGCGGGGCCTGTCACGAAGAGAGACCGGCCTTGCCTGTTTTTTCCCCGGAGGACGAGGGTTGTATGGCCTGCCACCGTATGGTTGGTCTGGGAGATCCTGAGAAGGAAGAAAATATCGCCCGGCTATGCCTCCACTGCCATGCTCAAAAAGGGACCCCGGCACAGAAGATGACGGGAAAATCAGTCCCTTTGATAAATGGGAAAGGATATGATGCCACGCCCCATGCCGGCATAGCCTGTACGGTCTGTCATCCTCAAGCCCCTGCATTTAAACACGATACTCAAAAGCCCGGGGATTGCCGTCAATGCCACCTTCCCCATGACGAAAAAGTGGCGCGCGATGCCCATACAGAGGTTGCCTGCGAGGCGTGTCATCTCAAAGGGATTAAACCGGTCAGGGTTACTGAATCTAAGACTGTTGTATGGGAGAGGGATCCTAAATCAGGAGAGACATCAAGAATACATGACATGGTTCTTACGGATGATGAGGCCGCATGCCGGAGATGCCACGTTAAAGGAAACCAGGTAGGCGCGGTAACCATGATCCTGCCTGCCAAAAGCATCCTGTGCATGCCCTGTCATGCTGCGACATTTTCCGTGGGAGACACAACAACTATTATTGCCCTGATCGTTTTCCTGACCGGACTGATCTTGACCTTGTCGGTCTGGCTGACAGGATCCTTGCCCGGTGAAACTGTTGCGAATCCTTTTTACAAGGTCTTCAAGCTGTTTTGGAGCGCAATAAGGGCTATTTTTTCTTCAAAGCTACTCCTGATCATCAAGGCCATGTTCCTGGATGTTCTCCTTCAAAGGAGGCTCTTCAGGCAGTCTAAGACGCGCTGGCTCATCCACAGCCTGATTTTTATACCCTTTGTTTTCAGGTTTTCATGGGGGATCGTGGCATTAATCGCTTCCCTCTGGAAACCGGAATGGGATCCGGTTTGGGCCATGCTGAATAAGAACCACCCGGCAACGGCCTTATTGTTTGATCTGACAGGGATCATGGTTCTTCTCGGAGTCGTTCTGGCCTTCATACGCGGGACCATTAAGCGGCATGATGAGATCCCTGGTCTGCCTGAACAGGATCGCCTGGCCTTAGGCCTGATTGCCGGAATTGTGGTGATCGGTTTTTTTCTTGAAGGCATGCGCATTGCCATGACCGGCAGTCCGGACGGTTCGGTGTATGCGATAGCAGGATATGGGGTCAGCGTGTTATTCTCGAATACATCCGGTTTGCCTGAGGTCTATGGATACATCTGGTATGTCCATGCCGTTTTGACGGGCGCATTTTTCGCCTATTTGCCTTTCAGCCGTTTGTTGCATATTATTTTGGCTCCGGTGGTTCTGGCGGTGAATGCGATTGCAGGGCACGGACATGGCAGAAAGAAAGACGCTCAAAAAACCTTGAGCAATTGATGTCCTCAGTAATTTCTTAGTGGTTGAATATTTACCATTGGCGTGAAAAAAGAACAAAGGAGGAAAAACATGAAAATTGAGCAATACAACATGCCGGACGAACTGCATTACGAGGAGAATCATTTTTGGGTCAAGGAGGAAGGGGATCTCCTGGTTATGGGCATGGATGATTTTGCCCAGGTAATGGCCGGAGAGATAGTTTACGTCCAGCTTCCGGATGAAGGCAAGAAACTGAAATTAGGGAAAAAATTTGCCAAGATGGAATCGGGCAAGTGGCTGGGAAAGGTATTTGCGCCTGTAAATGGAGAACTGGCGGAAGTGAATGAGGAACTGGAGACAAATCCGGGACTGATCAATGACGACTGCTACGGCAAGGGCTGGATGTATAAAATCAAGCCCACGGATAAGAGTGAAATGGAGAATCTTATCCACGGGCAGGATGCCGTTGAAAAATGGGTCCTGGCCGATATCGAGAAATATGCACAAGAATAATTCTGACAGGATAACAGGATATACAAGATTTTATTTCAAGTGAACAAACAGGGCAAAGTCTCACTAACCCTGACCCATTCACCATTTGAAAGTAAAGGATTTTCATGAGGATCAACAGGATGAGTTTTGATGTTTTTAATCCTGAATATCCTGTCAATCCTGATAAAAAAGTCTCTTTACAATTTAATGAGTTACCTGATGGCCAACCAGGACTATAACATCATCCAGCTTCTTGAAATGGGGGCCTGCACCAACTGCAGGGTCTGTGCCGACGTGTGCCCGGCAGTGTCGGCCTCTTTGGACGGAGAACTGTCCGCCATATTTCGCATGAAGGGCCTCAATCAAATCCTCAAGAGCAGGTCCGGGCTCTTTCATAAGCTCTTTGGAAAAAAGGGGCCTTCCGAGGAGCAGTGGAAACATTATAGTGATACGGTCTTTCGTTGCACGCTCTGCGGCAATTGCCAGGAAGTCTGCCCAGTGGGCATTCATCTCAAGGATTTATGGCTTTCCCTTCGCCAGGACCTGGTGCATTCCGAGTTCTATCCGAAGAAGATAGACACGATCCGTGAGAACTTAGAAGAGAGTAAAAACGTATTTAACGAGGACAACGAGGAGCGGGCCGAATGGGTGGAGGACATGCGCGACGCCCCGGATCACGGCTATCTCAAGGAGCGGGCCGAGGTGGTCTATTTCACCGGATGCGTGGCAGCCTATTTCCCGTTAGCCCAGAAAATTCCCATCACACTGGCTGAGATCTTTGATGCGGGTAAGGTTGACTTTACTCTCCTGGGGGAAGAGGAGTGGTGTTGCGGTTTTCCCATGTTAGGGGCCGGACTTAAGGACATGCTTCAGGAGTTCATGGGTCACAACATTGAGGCGGTCCGGGAGAAAGGGGCCAAGGAAGTGGTTTTTGCGTGCCCATCCTGTTTTCAGATGTGGCGTGAATATTACCCCCATGAGTTTGAGATCACACACGCCTCTCAGTACTTGAT
>JAFDAP010000319.1 GCA_019313765.1 Deltaproteobacteria bacterium
TTGATAAATGACAGATGATAAATGATAGACGCTTGATCATATGGTCCATTATCGGTACGGGTATCTCCTCCGTTACCACACAACTGCTCACCATCAGGGAATTCCTGTCCCAGTTTCATGGAAACGAGATCACCATTTCTTTAGTCCTTTTCTGCTGGCTTTTAATGACCGGCCTTGGCAGCCTTGCCGCAAAGGGTGTCAGGCGTTCTTCCGTAGGGCTCTACACCCTGCTTATCCTGATCATCGCCATGGCCCCCCTTGTCCAGATGCTTCTTATAAGGGGCTTGAGGGAAATCCTTTTCACGCATGGCACTTCCCCCGGGTTTTATCCGATCTTTTTCTATATCATGCTGACCATAACGCCTTACTGTCTGCTTACCGGCTTTATCCTTCCTTACGCCCTCAAAGTCCTTCACGATGCACATCGTAGTTTTACCAGTGGAGATCTTTATCTCACCGACAGTGTCGGAGATATTACCGGGGGGGCGCTCTTCAGTTTTGTCCTTGTCTACTGGCTAAGGCCATTTCCCACCATCGCCATAACTTCCGGCCTTTTGATTATGGTGGCGCTTCTTCTCCTGCTTAAGTCCGGAAGGCGCCTTGTCTTAATAGCGGCCCTGGCCCTTTGTTCTGTCTTCTACTACCATTCCACTAACAGTCTTTTTGAAAAACGCACCCTTTTCACCCAATATGGGAATGTGGTGCGTTATGTGGAGTCTCCTTACGGAAGGATTGTCATTTCTAAGGAAGAGAACCAGCATACCATCTGGGAGTCCGGTGTGCCGCTCTATTCAGGATCGAATATCATTTCCAGCGAGGAAAAAGTCCATTACCCTTTATGCCAGTTGGACCAAGTCGAAAGTGTACTCTTAGTGTCAGGGGGCCTGGGTGAAACCATGACCGAAGTGGCTAAGTACGGCCCGGCATACGTGGACTATGTGGAGTTAGATCCATATTTGACGGGCGCGGCCATATCCGCAGGCGTTATCAAAAAGGCCCCGACCCTCGAGATAAAGAACACCGACGCCAGGCGTTATCTTAAGACCACCCAGAGAAGTTACGATGCCATAATTATTGATCTTCCCGATCCTGACACCTTCCAGATAAACCGCTTTTTTACCAGCGAATTTTTTTCGCTTGCTAAAAAGAGACTTACAAAAGACGGCATCCTTTCCATGGGTATCGAGTATTCCCCGAATTACATCAGTGATATTCGGAAAAAGAAGCTCTCCACCCTGTACAATACGGCGCGGTTGCATTTCAAAAACGTGATGATCCTTCCGGGTGAGGAGGCATATCTTCTCATGAGGGACGGGAAATTGTGGACGGACATCCCTGCCAGGCTAAAACTGAAATCTATTCAGACCTCATATGTTGAAGGATTTTTTTATGGGAATGTTACTAAGGAAAGGATCAAAAAATTAGAGGAGATTTTAGACAGGAATGAATATGCCAATACCGATTTTGAACCACGGCTCATGAACATCGTGTTTCAGGAATGGTTCATGAAACACGGCACCTCCCCCAAGTATTTCCTTCTTGTTGTGCTTGTTCTCACCGTGATTTATCTCATATTTATGAGGAAGGAAGAATATATCTTATTTTCCACCGGACTTGTTACTATGGGAGCGGAAATGCTTATCATCTTTGCTTTCCAGGTGATCTATGGTTATATTTATTTGAAGATCGGGGCAATTGTCACGGCCTTCCTGTTGGGGCTGCTCCCCGGGGCGCTTATAGGCAACCTTTCAAAGAGCAAGAATGTCCACAAACTCGTTGTATCAGATACGCTCCTTTTGTCTCTGTTGTTGGTTTATTTCATATGGGTTTCCTATTTCAAAAGTGAGCTGCATCCCATGTACTTTTTAGCATATTGTTTTTTGTTTTCCTTTCTCTGTGGATTTCAGTTTCCGGTCGCAGCAGGCATCATAGGCGAAAGGACCAGTCCCGCGGCAGGCTGTCTGGCTGCTGATCTATGCGGTGCATCAGTGGGCACACTTGTCACGGGAACGATCCTGATACCATTATGGGGTATCCGGGTTGCAGTTATTTTTTTGATCTTGGTAAAGATATCGAGTAGCGTTATTATCATGTTCAGCAAAACTGTCAGGGCTTGATTATGGAAAAGATGATGACCCGCAAAGAATTCTTGAAATCAATGGGCTTGGGCGCTTCGGCCCTTTTCTGCGCGGGTGCTGGATATGGGTTTTCAGACAATGAGAAAAGCAGGGGAAAAAGCGTAAAAGGCCACGTCTTTAAAAACGACGCGCCCGTAGACCTCTGGAAATGGTCCATTGAGGGCTTTCACTATGCAACGGACGGGACCACGGTACAGTGTCAGGTCTGCCCCAATCGCTGCATCCTGGAACCTGGTGACAGGAGCATTTGTCGTTCAAAGGTGAATATCAATGGAAAGCTCTACTCGCTGACGTATGGTAACCCCTGTTCTGTCAATGTGGATCCCATTGAAAAAAAACCCCTCAACCACTTTTATCCTCGCTCCCTGATCTTGTCCATTGCCACTACGGGCTGTAATTTCAGGTGCCTCAACTGCCAGAACTGGGAGATCTCCCAGAAAAAGCCGGAGGAATTGCGGCGCTATGAGCTTTTTCCCGAACAGGTGGTAAGAGAGGCCGAAAAAAGAAACCTACCTTCCATAGCCTACACCTACTCGGAACCCATTACCTATTATGAATACATGTATGATACGGCCAAACTGGCCAGGGAGGCGGGTCTCAAAAACGTCGCAGTCTCAAACGGCTACATCAATCGTGAACCTCTTGTCAGGCTGTGCAAATATCTGGACGGTGCCAATGTAAACCTGAAGTCCTATGATGACGGCATCTACCGCCGCCTGAACGGGGGCACGCTAAAGCCGGTTCTGAATACCTTCAAGACCATGCACGAGCAGGGTGTCTGGTTCGAAATGACTACCCTTGTTGTCCCCACCTACGTGGATAAGCCGGATATGATCAAGCGAATGTGCGGATGGATACTGAAAGAACTGGGACCTGACTATCCCCTGCATCTCTTGAGATTTTTTCCACGGTACAAGCTGACACGGCTGCCTGCAACTCCGATCACAATGCTTGAGAAGCTGAGAGAGGTGGCGCTCAAGGAAGGAATCCACTACGTTTACTTAGGAAATGTGCCCAGTCATAAAGGCACCCATACCTATTGCCACAACTGCCACAAGATCCTTATTGAACGGAAGGGATACCTGATATCCCAATACAACCTGGAACACGGCCGCTGCAAATTCTGCAAAACGGTTATTCCGGGGAGGTGGAACCTTCAATGACCCTTTGGGCGGTTTTATCAAGCACCCTGACCCCGTGAATCAGCATCTTGAACCGTTCATCCTTTGTCTGCCC
>JAFDAP010000320.1 GCA_019313765.1 Deltaproteobacteria bacterium
TATCGGATGGTATGAACAAAAAGCTGTTGCGGTTCTTCTGGCCCTTCTTTTCTTAGGAGTTAAGGGCATTCGTTTAGGACCGACACTTCCGGCGTTTGTATCTCCCACTGTCCTTAACGTCCTTGTGGAAAATTTTGATATCAAACCTATCGGTGACGTTAAAGAAGACATTGAAGCAATGATGGCCGGAAAATAGGGCTTGAAATTTGAAACTCGAAACTTGAAACTGTGGAAAGGAACAAATCTTCAGTTTCAAGTTTCACAATCGTCAATCATCAATTTTACCCCGTGAAATGCCTTTTCTTTTCTATTTCACCGGGGCGTCAATTGAAAGGGGAAAGCAATGAAATGTCCGGGACAGGAAACCCAATTCTGGAAACCGGGGTCCATATTTGAGGTAAAATGCCCAAAATGCGGAAATGAGGTGGAGTTTTTTAAGGAAACCCAATTCTGGAAACCGGGGTCCATATTTGAGGTAAAATGCCCAAAATGCGGAAATGAGGTGGAGTTTTTTAAGGATGATCCTACGCGCAAATGCCCCAAATGCGGTCATCGCTTTCTGAATCCAAGCCTCGATTTTGGCTGTGCCTCTTACTGTCCATATGCCGAGCAGTGCATAGGGAACCTTCCGCCCGAACTCCTTGCTCAGAAAGAGGACCTCTTAAAGGACAGGGTTGCCATTGAGGTGAAGCGGTATTTCAAACAGGATTTCAAGAGGGTCGGACATGCCATTCGAGTAGCCAGATATGCCGAGCAAATCGGAAGGGAGGAGGGCGGCAATTTGGCCGTTATCCTGTGCGCTGCATATCTGCATGACATCGGGATAAAGGAGGCAGAGCGAAAACACGACAGTACTGCCGCTAAGTACCAGGAGGAGGAAGGTCCTCCCATCGCAAGGGAGATATTGAATAGGCTTGGGGCAAAGGAAGAGTTGATCGATGAGGTATGTGATATTGTCGGTCATCACCATCATCCCAAGGAAGAAGAGACAATCAACTTCAAGAGCCTGTACGATGCCGACCTGATTACGAACTTAGAAGAAAAGCACAAGAAAAGCCCGATGGATTCTGAGAAGTTGGCAGGTATTGTCGGGAAATCTTTTTTGACCGAAAGCGGCAGGAATCTGGCTAAGAAAGTGCTCTTAAAATAGAGTTTTGAAAGGATAAAGCCATGAAAGTAATGCGAAAAATAATTAACATCGACGAAGAACTCTGCGACGGGTGCGGCGAGTGTGTGCCCGGGTGCGCCGAAGGGGCCATAGAGATAATAGACGGCAAGGCCCGGCTCGTGTCCGAAAGTTACTGTGACGGCCTGGGGGCCTGCTTGGGCGAATGCCCCAATGGGGCCATCACCATAGTAGAGCAGGAAGCAGAGGACTTTGACGAGGAAGCCGTAGAGGCATACCTGAAAGAGAAGGCTGAAAAACCGGTTGAGGTTCCTTTAGCCTGCGGCTGTCCCTCCACCCAGGTTCAGACCTTTATTCCCACAGCTTCCGGCAAAGAGGCAATTGCTGACGATTCACAGCCCGGAACGGAATCTACCCTTTCACACTGGCCGGTCCAGATAAACCTGGTACCGCCCATCGCGCCTTTCCTGAAAGGGGCGGACCTTTTGATTGCGGCAGACTGTACACCGGTTGCCTACCCCAATTTCCACCGGGACTTTCTTAAGGGCAAGGTGGTCATGGTTGGGTGTCCGAAATTTGATAATGTTGAAGAATACATCCTGAAGTTCACGGAAATATTCAAGACAGCCGACATAAAGAGCATCACTGCTATTATCATGGAAGTGCCCTGCTGTTCGGGTCTCCCCATGATCGTCAAAAGAGCAATGGATGCTGCAGGGAAAGATATCCCTATGGAAGAGATAGTTATCAGCACGAGGGGGGAGATCTTAGGAAAGGAGCAAAGAGCAGTAGCATGAATTTCGTACGAAAAAGGAGGAGAAGGTGAGGTTGTACCTTTACGCTTGATTCCGCAGCCTCTTTCCACTATATTCACTTCACAACAATTCCCTCTTTGCGGTCTTTTTCTGAAGAATTATCAGTCCATGAAAAGGTCAAATCTTGAAAAAATGCTGGTTGACAAGGAAGGCCTGGAACGAATCCTCGATAATCTCACTGAGGGGATCATAGCACATGACAAAGAAAGGCGTATCCTGTTTTTCAACCGGGCTGCTGAAAGAATAACCGGTCACAGCAGGGAACATGTCCTCGGAAAGGACTGCCACGAGGCATTTGGCGGGCCTTTTTGCGGTGGCCGCTGCTCCTTCCAGCAAGGCTCTCCCGATTCTTTAGACCATCTTTATTACCCTCTCAACATCCTCACTAAGGAAGGCCAACCCCGGCGGGTTGAAATGAGCGTAAGCGGGATGAACGATGACACGGGGTCTTTTGTCGGCGTTATAACCTCTTTTCGCGACGTAACGGACCTGACTGGCCTGAAAATACAGGCCGGGGACCTTACGGGCTTTGCCGGGCTCATAGGCCGGGACCCTAAGATGCTTAATATCTATAGACAGATACAGGACATGGCTACCAATGACTATCCGGTCCACATTAGCGGTGAGACGGGCACAGGAAAGGAATTAGTGGCTGCTGCTATTCACAATGAAAGCCGGCGAGGGGGAAGTCCCTTTGTACCCATTAATTGTGGCGCCCTTCCGGAAGGAATTCTGGAAAGCGAACTCTTCGGACATGTGAAGGGGGCCTTTACCGGAGCCGTGCGGGACAAAAAAGGCCGATTTGAATTAGCAAATCACGGCACCTTGTTTTTAGACGAGGTGACTGATCTGCCAAAGGTGGTACAGGCGAAACTTCTTCGTGTGCTTCAGGAAGGAACATTTGAGCGTGTGGGTGGGGAGAAAACCACAACCGTGAATGTGCGGATCATCAGCGCAACCAACCGGGACCTGAAACGCGAAGTGAAAAGAGGAGCTTTTCGTGACGATCTCTATTACCGCATCAACGTTGTCCCAATTAACCTGCCTCCTTTAAGGAAACGAAAAAACGATGTCCCCCTCTTAATCGAACACTTTCTGGAAAAATACGTGGAAGAGGGACAGGACTCTCCGGGTCTCTCCAAAGAGGCCCTTGCGATCATGGTGGACTACTCGTGGCCCGGAAATGTTCGCGAGCTTCAAAGCGCGCTACGGTTCGCCCTTGTAAGATCGAATGGTCGGATCATTAAACCTGGCGACCTTCCCTTGGAACTAAAGGAGTGGAAAAGAAAACGACCCTCTCCCGGCCCTTCGCGAAAGCTTGACACGGAAAGCGTACAGGCCGCCTTGACCCGTAGCGGAGGCAACAAGGCCAAGGCCGCCAGGCTCCTGGGTGTTGGCCGTGCCACCCTGTATCGCTTTTTAGCGGAGTTTCCGGATTTATCATGAAATACTCTTGATTTCCAATCCCTGTTGGATAGAGACCTTTGAAAAATGTTTAATTTTGTTCAAGGGCAAGGAAGGCGAAAATTTTAACCACAGGAATACATTGAGTATTTCGAGGATTAAAATTTGAGTCTGACGCAGAGATTTGGCAAAAGTGGACGTTTTGCAAAGGTCTCGGATAATGAAAAGGGACTGTGAGGATTAATCGACAAGCGCAGTATGAACTATCCGATCCCATTTTTGCTAGGAGGCTGTCGGAAAACCCGCATCTGCGGCGTTGCGCTCATCCTTCGTCACTGCGACGTACGTTCATGTACGCCTCATTCCTCAGGATTTCGCGCGCCTTGCATCTGCACATTTTCCAACAGCCTCTAAA
>JAFDAP010000321.1 GCA_019313765.1 Deltaproteobacteria bacterium
TTTGTTTCGGCACGAGCCGCCGCTGCCGGACTAGGGTACATTTTTCCATTACAGAAAATCATATTATCTTTTATCACAGCCTCTATCAATCTACCGTTATAGTTGTTCTGTAATTTTAAGCCATTTTTTAATAGCACTCCCTTGATCATTAAACCCCCCTCGTTTGTTTCTTCCCTATCTCCAACGGATGGAGTTAATTTAAAAACTCTCCTTAATACTTGGTTTGGAGTGTCTCGAAATGATGTGAGCCTATTTTGGATCTCTTTGTAGACATCCAGGTCAATGCTAATTTGCGTCGTCTCCATAATTGTCTCCTTTTGCTACGTTTTTTGCTATAATAAGCTATACCTGCTATCATGTCAAGAAAAAAGTTATTTAAGCTATCAGACCATACTAATTTAATGCGCTAAATACTTTTATTGCTATTTTATTTATGTTTTAGTTGTATTATTATTGTATTTTTTAAATACTTTTACTGCTTGAATTCATTCTTTCTTTCCAAAGTTGTTGGGTAAGGTCTGATGCCTGCGGTAAATAACCTGTCTCACATATGGCCGGAAAATCCATTCTGCCTGGCAAAATGCTCATCATAGATCTGTTTATGCTTTTTAAAATGGTCTTCAATACACTGATAATATTGTGAATTTTGAGTTTAGCGAGGTCGGCGATATATAAATTTAATGCGCGCCCAGATGATTTGTCGCTGTTCAAGGGCTAATCAATGTTGGGAAGGGTTATGTGACTCCAAGGGTTTGTACGGTAGGGTCAATAAAGCAGACTCTTGTCAAATTTTACCTTCATTGCACGGGCCAGGCAGGCCGATACGCACAGTTCACAGCCACTGCACTTGTCCGTATCAAAAATTACCTCCATTTCCGGCCTCTTGATGTAAAGGGCGCCGGTCGGGCACACGGCAGTGCAGGCCCCGCACTGGAAGCATACCTCTTCATCCCGCTTGATATCCTGCCCTATGCTCTCAACCTTGATTCCAAGGTCCTTCAGGTAACGAACGCCCCTTTGAAAATTTTTTTTGTGCCCGCTCAGTTGGAGCACCATAAAACCTTCCTTTCTCGGGTAAATGGTGGCCTTGAGGATATTGAAGGAGAGGTCAAACTTTTTGACGAGATTGACGGCAATGGGCTCGTTGACGATCTTTTTTGGAAACCTTAATGAAAGCATTTTAGAGTACATGATCAGCCTCTCTGGATATCTCTGAGAACCTCGAAAAAAACATACGAGGTTTAGTCATACAACAGCCTTTATCCACAAACTGATGATTTTCGATTGAAGATTGACGATTTGAGGAAGATGCCCTTGATCTTAAAAATATTCATTATTCAATCGTTAATATTCAATATTTTTTCATGACCCTCTCAAATCCGGGCAGCGCCTTTTCAATGGTCTCATCCGAGACGCAGTAGGCTATTCTGAAATGGCCCGGACCACCAAAACCTGACCCCGGAACTGTAAGGATGTTTTCTTCCTGAAGCGCTCCTACAAAGGCCACATCGTCCTCAATAGGTGTTTTAGGGAAAAGATAAAAGGCGCCTTGCGGTTTCACAAAATCATAACCAAAAGAGGCAAGGCCGTCACATAGCATATCCCTTCTTTTCTGATATATGGAAATATCAACGCTTTCTTCCAAAAGATGAGACACGGCCCTCTGCATCAATGCCGGGGCATTAACATATCCGAGCACCCTGTTGCACAGGACCATGCCCGCCAATATCATGCCTTTGTCCGAGATATCGGGATGAGCGGCAGCATAGCCGATCCTTTCGCCCGGTAGGGAGAGATCCTTTGAAAAAGACGTCACCACAAAGCTCTCGTTGTACACATTGAAGATACTGGGCACCGTAATACCGTCATAGGTGATTCTGCGGTAGGGCTCATCCGAGATCAGATATATGGGCTGCCCGAATTTTTCACTGAAATGTGAAAGGACCCCGGCCAATTCCTTCAACTCCTCTTCCCCGTAAACATTGCCTGTGGGATTGTTGGGAGAATCAATCAGAATAGCCCTGGTCTTTTCTGTCATCGCTTCGGAAATGGCATCACAATCCAGAGAAAAATCCGGCTTTGTAGACACCAGCCTGGGTACAGCCTGATGATTATCCAGATAGAAGTTGTATTCCACAAAATATGGCTTGGGAATAATGACCTCTTCCCCCGGATTGAGAACGGTCTTGAGCACCACATTCAGGGCGCCCCCTGCGCCCACGGTCATTACGATCTCATCTGGTGTAAATTTAGGCATGTTAAACGTATTTAGATAATCCGCAACAGCCTGCCTGGTTTCCACAAAACCGGCATTGGGCATGTAAGCATGCTGACCGGATGCCGTATCAGCAACCAGCTTCTGAAGGATCTGATTGAACTTGGGAGGCGGTTCCAGGTTGGGGTTTCCCAGGCTGAAGTCAAAGACATTTTCCGCCCCGTATTTCGCCTTTCTCTTACCCCCCTCCTCAAACATCTTCCTGATCCATGATGATTTTTCAATGGACACCCGAATTTTCTCGGAAACAGACATAGTTTATCCTCCTTCAATTTCGTGGAGTTATAACCATAGCTTTTTACCAGCACTTGTCAATAGAAAACCGAAAACCAGCGGTGATTGTGGCAGGCTTAATTGGAATCATCTTGACACGGTCGGCCGCTTTTTCTAATTTAAATAATCGAAAATCAAACAGGCCTTACCATGAGAGGTTTCCAATGAAAGAAAAGACCAAGAAAAAACAGACCATTGCCATTTTGACCGGTGGCGGAGACGTCCCCGGCCTTAATCCCTGCATCAAAACCTTGGTTTACAGGGGGGCAAGTGAGGGCATCAGGGTGATCGGAATAAGACGGGGATGGGCCGGGCTTCTGGAATACAACCCTGACGATTCCAAGTCTGCGGATAGCTGTTTACAGGAGATCCATCCGCAGGAGGTCCGCACCATTGACCGTTCCGGGGGCACATATCTTCATACCTCTCGAACCAATCCGAGCGCAGTCAAGATAAAGGAAGCGCCGGGCTTTTTAAAAAAATCATTCAAAAAAAAGGATGACATAAAGGACTTTACTTCATATGTCCTCAAGAACCTGGAACACCTGAAAATCGACGCCATTATCCCCATTGGAGGAGATGACACCCTGAGCTTTGGAGAAAGGCTACACAGGGAAGGATTCCCCGTTATTGCGATTCCCAAAACCATGGACAATGATGTCTTTGGCACGGACTTCTGCATCGGCTTTTCCACTGCCGTGACCAGGGGTGTAAGTTTTATACATGCCCTAAGGACCTGCGCAGGTTCTCATGAACGGATCGCTGTTATCGAACTTTTTGGACGTTACTGCGGGGAAACATCACTCATAT
>JAFDAP010000322.1 GCA_019313765.1 Deltaproteobacteria bacterium
GGCGGAGAAGAAGGCAAAGGGAGGTCCCAGCGTATACCGCCAATTCAAAAGAGGTCCTTTTCAAAAGGATGATCCTCTTCACGATTTCTTCGACAAATTCTTTGGCGGACGGCCGCAGAAGGAATTCAAGCAGAGAAGTCTCGGATCCGGATTCATTATTGACGAAGATGGTTATATCGTAACTAACAACCATGTTGTGCAGGGCGCAGATAAGATTAAGGTGATTCTGAAGGACGGACGGGAATTTGATGCTGAAATCAAAGGCCGTGACCCCAACACAGACCTGGCCCTGATCAAGATAGAATCGGACAACGATCTCCCAACGATTGAGTTAGGGGACTCTGATGCCCTCAAGGTCGGCGAGTGGGTCCTGGCCATCGGTAACCCCTTTGGCTTGGAGCACACCGTCACAGCAGGGATTATCAGCGCCAAGGGGCGTGTCATCGGTTCAGGCCCATACGATGATTTCATCCAGACCGACGCCTCGATCAACCCGGGGAATAGCGGGGGGCCCCTTATCAGCATGGAGGGAAAGGTCGTTGGTATCAACACCGCCATCATTGCAGGGGGACAGGGGATCGGATTCGCCATCCCTGTTAACTTGGCCAGGGGAATCATTAAGCAACTAAAGGCCAAGGGCGAAGTTACCCGTGGCTGGTTAGGAGTAGGAATCCAGGATCTGACAAAGGAGCTGAAGGAATACTACGGAATGAAGGATGGGGAAGGTGTTCTGGTCACCCAGGTCTTTCCTGATGACCCGGCGGCAAAGGCAGGTATGGAACCCAAAGATATCATCTTGGAGATTAATGGCCATAAGGTTAAAACCAGCAGGGAACTCAGCCGGATAATTGCAGAGGCCAGTGTAGGACAAAAGGTGGACATTATCGTATTGCGCGAGGGAAACAAAAAGGAATTTAATATCAAACTTTCGAAAAGAAAAGATACGGAAATTGTTTCCAGAAACGATGAAATCCCCAAGAAAAACGAATTCGGTATTGCCGTCTCCAATCTGACACCTGAAATCGCCCGGCAGTTCAATTTAAAGGATAGCGAAGGTGTCGTTGTTATCGGTGTTGAAACGGACAGCAAAGGTGAAAAAGCCGGTATACTCACTGGCGATATCATCAAAGAGATCAATCACAAAGACGTGGATGATGTGGATGAATACTCAAAGGAAATCGGAAAAGTCAAATCCGGTGAAACCGTATACATGTACATCCTAAGACTCAACAGAGGTTTTGTGGCAATAAAACTAATCAAATAGTGTCCGAACGAAAATTAGGATTTTTTGTTCAGATCAAGTCGAAGATCCCGCACTTTGAGCGGGGGAAGACGATCCCGCCGATGGCGGGATTAACCGCCGGAATACATTGAGTATTTCGAGGATCAAAATTTTAGTATGACGTCCCGCCGAGGCGGGAGGCGAAAAAGACAGTTTTCGTTCGACACTAAATAAAAAAACCGTCGCGGGACACGTCAGGCAGAATCTTTATCCTAATGCCCCCGTGTCCTGCGTCTCATCCCCCCAAGTTCCTAAGTTCAACCCGCCCCAACCGATTTTCCTTAAGCCCTCTTGGCTTTGGGTCCAGGTGATTTACGGCCTTCGACATATAGAGATTGACACTATATGCATATCAAGATATTTTTATGCGTCAACAGTCACCCCTCGAAGGGATGGCTTGAATGGTGACCCTGAAAGGGTCTTTGACAAAACAATTCTCACCGCAGACACGGAGAACGCGGAGTTTATTCTTTGATTTGTTTTCCTTTGAGAGGAAGAAAAACAAATAACAACAAGCGTTACGGCAATACAGACCTTTTATTCAAAAGCGTGTTCTTATGTGCACAGCTATTATCCTGACTGTCATCACGCTGTAGATCTTTTCTTTTCTGGCCTCTCAGCAGAAAAGAAAACATGTTTTCTCTCTGCGTACTCTGCGTCTCGAGCGAAGCGGGCGGTGAAAAATATTCTCTCACTCACCCGCATAGCAAAGCTGGGACCATCAACATAGCTGAAGGTTTAAGGGATTAATTAAAGGAATTTAAAGGATCGAAGAACCTATGAGGTTATACCGCAACTTCACTTCGCAAGAGGAAATCGATCTCGAATATAACATAGCGCTCAATGTGGCTGACAGGGAACGCTGGATTGAGTGGTATGCCCAGGAAAGTGCGCGGGTTCGAGACGAACTCGATTGTGTGCTGGATGTCCGCTTTGGCCCCACACTGGACGAAACGATCGATGTCTTCCCCGCCAAAAAGCCCGGGGCACCGCTGCTGGTCTTCATCCACGGGGGGTACTGGTTTAGGTTCGGCAGTAAGGATTTCAGTCTCGTGGCCCGAGGGCTTGTGAGCCGGGACGTCACTGTTGTCGTGACAAATTACTCCCTTTGCCCTGGAGTCACCATAAATGAGATCACACGTCAAAACCGTGCGGTGATTGCCTGGTTGCATCGGGAGGGGCCAAATTTCAACGCAGATATTTCCCGCATCTTTGTCGCCGGACATTCCGCGGGTGGCCAACAGGTCGGCATGCTTTGTGAAACCGACTGGCACGGTGAGTATGGGCTGCCCGACGATATCATCAAAGGGGGGATCCCCATCAGCGGGGTGTTTGATCTGCACCCCCTCCGCTATTCCTATCTGCAGCCAAAGCTATTGCTGACGCACGAGATCATTCTTCGTCAAAGCCCTTATCTCAACATCCCGCGCTCCGGCCCACCCCTCCTGGTAACGTTCGGCCAAGACGAAACAAAGGAGTTTCACCGCCAATCAACCGATTTCCTCCAGGCATGGCGAGCTAACGGACTGCAGGGTGAATTGCTGGTGCAGGAAGGGAAACACCACTTTTCTGCCATCGAGGGCCTGACCGATCGGAATAGCTCGTTATGCAACGCCCTGATCGATTTCATGATTCGAGACCATACTCCCTGAAACAACTTGCGCAAAGACATATCCATCGGGTAAGCCACCCCACCACCCTTGCAGACAAGAGGCCTTATCGGCCAAAAATAATGTTGATTGTCTCGTAAAAAGTCAAAAAAGGTACATTTTTGTCATTCCTGTAAAGGTTAGAGTACAGTAATTACAAATAGTTATCTCTGTGCACTCTGTGGCAAATTGTTCTTTTTACGAATTCATCATATTAAAATTGAAAAAAGCATCTAACCATGATAGACTGGTCTAAAACTGGTCTAAGGAGTGGATTATGGAAACAGTGGGCGCATATGAAGCTAAAACGCATCTACCCAAACTGCTTGAACGGGTATTGAAAGGTGAACGTATCACAATCACAAAACACGGTGTCCCTGTTGCGGTACTGCAATCCCCTGATCCCGAAAAGACT
>JAFDAP010000323.1 GCA_019313765.1 Deltaproteobacteria bacterium
CTACCGCTTCGACGGACCTGAGGAGGGTCCCGTCGTGATGCTTTCGAACTCGCTGGCTTCCGACCTCACCATGTGGGATACACAGATTCCCGCGCTTGTCGAGGCAGGTTATAGAGTGCTGCGATATGACAGCCGTGGTCACGGACAGTCCGCGGTGCCCGAAGGCCCATACTCAATTGAGTTGTTGGCAGACGACGCTGTGGGATTAATGGATGCGCTCGGTTTGGAGAAGGTCCAATTTTGTGGCCTTTCGAAAGGTGGAATGGTCGGGCAGATGTTGGCCACGCAATATGGTGACCGATTGCACTCTTTGGTGCTTAGTTCTACGTCAGCCTACATGTCTCCACGCGAAATCTGGGATGACCGCATCAAAACGGTTCGGAAGCGCGGCATGAAGGCAGTCGTAGACGCCACTATTGACCGATGGTTTACAAAAACTGGTCAAGATCGTCTGCCCTCGGATGTCGAAAAGGTTAGACGATTGATTCTGAATACTCCGGTAAATGGATTTTGTGCTTGCTGTGCTGCGATTAGAGATATGGACCAGCGCGAGCCCATTCGCTCCATTTCGACAAGAACGCTGGTGGTGGTGGGTGAGCACGATCTCGGTACTCCAGTCTCGGCGGCGGAGCTTATCCACGATCGGATAGCTTCCTCGGAGTTGCGGATTATTTCCGATGCAGCCCACTTTGTTAATGTGGAAAAGGCAAGCGATTTTAACGATGCACTTTTAGAATTTATAGAGAAGAACGCCGCACAAGAAGCTTTTAAAGGGGAACGTCCGTAAATAAGTAAGTAACTCAAGATAGCGAGTACCCATATGGATAATAGTGCACGTTGTTGGCATTGTTGAATAACTCGAGACAGTGAATATATAACGTCCCACGGTGCATAAATTGACCCTTTTTGTTATCAGACAGGGATCTCTGACCCTCCCCTGTAAAGAAATCTATTCCTAAAATTTCATTCCGGGCAGGTTAAGCGACGCCGTATTGCCACCGTCAACAGGGAGGGCCTGGCCTGTGATATAGCTGGCCTCGTCGCTTGCCAAGAAAAGGATGGCCCTTGCCACCTCCTCGGGTTCCCCATATCTCCTCAATTCACAGCGGTACCCCAACTTCTCCTCTTTTCCCTTCTCCCGCGCATAATCAAAGACCGGCTTGGTCATACCCGTCTCAATGAGCCCGGGGCAGACGGCGTTTACCCTCACATTGTATCCCCCGAGATCGCAGGCAGCGGTCTGCGTGAGGTTGATGATCGCCGCCTTGCTGGCGCTGTAAGCGTTACCGCCGGCCCCGGATCGGATACCTGCGACCGACGCCGTATTCACAATAGCGCCATATCTTCGCTCCTGCATGTGTTTAGCCACATGCTTTATCCCGAATACGGCCCCCATGACGTTGACCCCGAAAACCGTGCGCCAGTCACCCGCATCCTGTTCTTCCAACTTAGACAATCTGCCGGAAATCCCGGCGTTGTTGCAGAGGATATCTATCTGAGAGTATGTGTGTATGGCAAATTCGATCAGTTTCCTGACCTCTTCCTCAACGGCCACATCTGTAATCCTTGTAACAGCATCGCCCCCGTCCCCTTTTAGACGTTTCAGGGTCTCGCTCAATCCATCTTCATTGACGTCCGCCAGAACCAGCTTTGCCCCTTCCCCGGCAAATATGCCGGCGGTTGCGCGACCGATACCGTCAGCCGCCCCTGTGATAACCGCAACTCTGCCGTCCAAACGCCCCTTTTCTTTCATAGTACCTCCCCCATGTCTGATTATGAAACAGTGAAATGGGTTTCTTCAAACTCGGGCCTTCCCTCATATTTTCTCATGTAAGACCCCGGTATCTTGTCCATCTTTTCGATACTCGAAGTATCCACAGGGATACCTGCCTTGTGAAAGGCCCCTGCAATCTGTTTGGAAGAGGGGGGACAGCCTTTAACAGCTATCACCTCCCTGATATGAGGATTGTCCCTGTTGGCCTGGTAGATGCACTTTCCAAAGAGGATGGTCTTTTTCTTCCCTTTCCCCGGCTTCATGGTTTTCCCTGTCAGGACCTCCACGTCATCCCACGCCTTCCCTTTCCAGACCCGGGCAATCGCGGGCAGGATCACCCGTGTCAAAGACGAACAGTAAGTACAGAGTGTGAGATCGTACTTCCAGTACGAAAGTCCCTGGATGCCCATTCTCTCCATCCCTATCGGAAGGCGCCCGTCCTCGGTATAGGGGAAACTGTATTCGTGATGGGACGACACACTTTCAACCGCTTCTCCTACTATTTCCACGTCGGAAAGGTCTGTTGGCCTTCCCCGGTCCCGGGCCGCATGAACCAGATGCGGCACCTGTGAAGTTTCATATCCCAGGACCTTAGCCCCCACCATATCAACCGAAAGGAGATCCGAAGAAGCTACTAAGAGATTGCTTCTCGTTACCTCGGCATCAAATCCGGGACCTCTCTCGCTGGTATAGATCCCGTCGAGGATCGTAAAACTTGGCGGAAACGCCTTGGGCAGCCGTGCGATCATATAGTTGAGATCCTTCACCGGATCAGCGCTGTGGCATATTTGCCGCGACCGGATATCCAACGCCCCCTTGAGGTTCTTGATCCCGAGGGTCACCACCACTTGGGAATGGGTCTTGAGCACCGGTATATTCACCACAAAGTCGGAGTGGAGGATATCCGAGTTGAAGTTAAGGGTGATCCCCTCTCCCAGGTCGACTTTTTCGTAAGGTCTTTCGTGAAAATTAATGCACCTGATCCCATAACGTTTTTTCAGGACATTATAACCGAGTGTCTCAAAGGCATGAGCCGGCGTTTCCGGATATTTGGGCTTTGTGAGCACGCTCCCTTCCCCGATCGTGATATGGTCGAACCCGCGCTCCTTCAGAAGGATCACCATGTCTTCGACCACCCGGGAGGTGGTAATGACCCCCCATTTGGGAAAGCGCACCTCTTTGGTCCAGAAAACAATATTGGGTTTGATGAAGACCCTTGAGCCGGGAGAGAGGTGTTGTAGTCCGCGGGAAAGATCAATGGCCCTGCGGACGGATTCCATCGGTTTCTCGTACCGGACAATGGCCACAACCGGGTGTTTCACTTCAGGACGTCCTCCCCTTCTTTGAGATGATGTGCCGGGCCACATCCGCTAAAAATGGGACGTATTTACCATATGATTTCGCTTTGTCCGAACTGGCAATACCGTCGAGCCCCCGCTTGTACACCCCTTGAACGATACCGGCAAGGCGAAACATACTGAATGCCAGGAAGAATTCCCAGTCGGCGATCCTGCTCCGGCCGGTACGGCGGCAGTAGACGGCAACATAATCGGTTTCCTCCGGGATG
>JAFDAP010000324.1 GCA_019313765.1 Deltaproteobacteria bacterium
GTAAACATGTCCAGTCCCAATCGATCTAACCTGTCTGTCATGCGAAGACTAACTGTCCTGTCGGCAGTAGTGTTGAGACCAAAGAGATGGCCGATGGAAAAGCTGTTGAAATAAGAAGTAGTGGTCGTCTTAAACCCCTTAAAAGGTCCGTTCTTCACTTCCAAGTGATCCTTGTCAGGAGTAAAGCAGGAGGGACATCCGAACCTTTTGATCTTGAAGCTGCGGTACACCTCAGGTCCATATAGCGCTGTTGCCTTTTCAGGCGAAAACACCTCGCTGAAACTCCTGCACATAGACAGTTGATGGATATAATTGTCCCAGTTCTCCATGATGCCCAGCTCAAGCACCCTGGGATGGTTCTTGAATTTTTTTAACCGTTCACGCATACCGGCTATATGAAACTTGAGTTCCTTTGGATCATAAATCTTCGGACGGTTTTTCCCAGAGGCAATTATCGCCTTCAGGTTTTTTGCTCCCATTACCGCCCCTAATCCCCCGCGTCCTAATGTGGCTGCCTTATCCACTAAGGCCATAGAAAAAACCACCCTGTTTTCACCCGAAGGACCGATGGCGATTACACTCGGTTTTGGTCCGCCATGGGATTTCTTGAGCGCGTCCGTTGTCTCAAAAATATCAAGGCCCCACAGGTCAGTTGCATCAAGCAGGCGTACCTCGTCATTGACAAGGGAGATCACAACGGGCCTTTCGGCCCTACCGGTGATAATCATGTGATCAAAACCCGCCCCCTTAAGATTAAGGGCAAAACGCATGGAGCCTACGGATTCGGAGATCGTGCCGTTTAAGGGAAAGCGTGTTGTGGCAATTATCTTGGCGGCGCCCGGGCACCCGGTGCCGACCAGCGGACCTGAGCCGAGAATTATAGGATTATCAGGAGACAGGGGGTCTGTCCCGGTAGTATAGGTCTGTTCCATAAGCCAGGCATTAAGACCGAGACCACCCAGATATGTTCTTGCAGCATCCAGGTCAAGATCTTTCCGCTCAAATTCCCCTGAGGTGAGATCCACATAAAGGATTTTGCCTATATATCCCGAAAACGTCATTTTGCCTCCTATGTTTTTTGAAGATGCGCCAGACCAGGGTCATCCCTTCTTGGATCTTGCAACGGAGCGGGCCATTCTGTCCAATTTAAAAATGGTGTTGAATTCCATGTTCTTGCTGATCCAGAGTTTTTTGTTTATGACGGAATCGGTAATAGCGCCCCTGTATGCCAGGCCATCCAGCAGGGTGCGGGGATCTTCACTCACCATGACAAAATCAGGAGACGCGAGGTCTCTTTCTTCCAATTTAATATCACCGTCATCAATAATAATGGCAAACTGCCCTCCCCTGGTCTTGACCTGGATATCCCTTTTCCATCCGGCTATGTCTTTATTAGCACGTTCATTGTCATCCATTTCGGAAATTATGGATTTCATCTCTTCCAATGCCTTTTCATAAACGGCTATCTCAGAATCACTCGCCCGGGCTAATTCCGGCTCAACAGGTGATTCCCAATTGACCTCGGATTCCTGGAGACCTTCCTTCTCTATCTGTTCCTTTGTAAGTTCGGCAGTGGGAACACAAAAAACATCCGACACCTCTCCGATCCGGTTATCCCTGAAAACAAGTTTTACCTCGGTTCCCTTTTTGATGATTCCGGGCACCAGGATCCCTGTAGTAGTATAAAGGATGACGCTCATGGCAGTATCGGCCCCTTTAAATATAACCCTTCCACGACCATACGGGGCCATATGCTGGAACAGGGAAGTGGCAAAATATGTAATGGGCGGAGTACTATTCATTATACCCACCTGCTCAACTTCAACCGGTTCTGTGGGCGCAAAGTTACAATCCGGGCAGTGCGTTAAAAACGGAGGCACCCTCACAAGCCCGCATTGTGTGCATTTGCATCCCAAAAGCTTCTTCTCGTCTCTCAGGCCAAGGAAGAAGGGTGAGAACTCACCCTTTGTCCTCCGGTAAAAAGTATACATGGCATCGTTGGTGATCAGATAGTCCTTACCGTCTATAGTCTCAATATGTGAACCCACATCCGGGATGTATTTTTCCGGAATAACTTTCTCTTTTTGTGTGGTCATGATCTGTTCTCCTTGTATCTATTCATGCTCAAGCACCATACATGCGGTATACTGTGCAATTGTACTACCTGTTCCATGAACCAGGGCCGTTTTCAGGTCTCTCTTGATCAACTCGTTTCGGGCCGACCAGGCAGACATAATGTTGCTGGCCCCGACCGCATGGCCGCAATAGATCAGTCCTCCACAGGGATTCACTACATACCTGCCCCCTTCAGTCATGAGCCCGTCTTCAATAAGAGAATCGGCATTACCCAGAGGCACCAGGCCAAATTCGGCCATGCTGATCTCCAACTGGTGAACAAAGGCATCGTGGAGTTCCACAATATCAATTGATTTTGTGGGGTCCGTGATGCCGGCCATGTCATAGGCCCGATGAGAGGCATAATAATCAGACATGATACGGGACATGTCATTCTGGTTTTTCCCGGCAAAGGAATGTTCATTGGCCTCCCCTACTCCGGTTATCCATACCACGGGATTGCCGGTATTTTCGGAAATGGCCTTAGCCGTCTCCTCTTCAGCAAAGATCAGCGCTGCTGCGCCTTCCGTGTAAACGCATATCTCCAGCTCCTTGAAGGGATAAACCACCAATCTCGAATTTATTACTTCCTCAGGCGTTACCTGGTCAAATTGCCGCTGGGCATGATTATTGTCCCTGACCTGGTCGCTCAATAGAGACGAAATCTGAGCCGTCACCTCCGGCTTCAGGTCCCCGGGATGTTCATCCATATAGGCCAAAACCACCTCAGCATAACTGTCGGAAGCAGACCAGCCGATCGGTTGCTCAAAAAAGCTGTCCCCTGACCATCCAATGGATTTGATGACCTCAGGGGTAGCGGACATGGATGAAAAATCAAAGCAGTCCGTGGCCTTTTCCACACCCAACACCAATGCAGTTTTGAACCTTCCGGCGGACAGGTAGGCATGGGCCGCCGACATGGTGTAGGCCCCTGTGGCCCCGCCGTTTGTGATCCGAATCCCGAATTTGTTCTGCATGCCCAAAAGGCCGTGGATGGCATGCTCCGGAATGGCGGTCCTTTCAAAGATGTCATTGTAAATCCCGTAAAAGGCCGCATCCACATCCTGGATCGCAATCCCTGCATCCTTTACGGCCTCCCTCGTGGCCATCTGGGCCAGTTCATAATAGGTCTTTTCACGCCACGTCCCTTTAAAGGGCGTCACCCCCGCACCAATAATACCAACTCGTTTCGACATAAAATCC
>JAFDAP010000325.1 GCA_019313765.1 Deltaproteobacteria bacterium
CCACTGCCCAAAATCACATCCCCTGCCTCTATGGCCACATCCGTCCCTGTTCCAATTGCCAGACCCACATCTGCCTGGGCCAGCGCAGGGGCATCATTGATACCGTCTCCCACCATTCCAATCCTGTTCCCACCCTCCTGGAGCTTTTTGATCTTGGCAGATTTTTCATCCGGCAGCACCTCTGCAAAAATCTCATCAATATTTACTTCCGAGGCAATTGCTTTAGCGGTCTGGATATTGTCTCCCGTAAGCATGACCACCTTCAGGTTCTGCCGATGAAGCTCTTCAATCGCCTCTCTTGACTCAGGTTTCACCATGTCTGCCACGGCTATAAGACCTGCGAGTTTTTGGTGAACCACCACTAACATAACCGTCTTTCCTTGATCCTGTAAAGACCGGATTTGATCTCTTGCACCATTAAGATTTAACTCCGTCTTATCAAACCAGTTGGGCTTTCCAACCAAGACTTCCCGGCCGTTAATATTTGCCTGAACTCCGAGACCTCTTGCAGCCCTGAATCCCTCCGGTTCAAAAAGATCAATCCCTCTCTTTTCCGCCTCTTTTACAATGGCCCGTCCTAAGGGATGTTCGGATCCCCTTTCAACCGAGGCCCCAAGTCTTAAAAGTTCTTCCTCATCCTTGATATGTGAACCGGACACAATAACATCGACTACAGAGGGCTTGCCCATGGTAATGGTGCCGGTTTTATCCAGAACAACCGTATCCAGTTTGGTGGCCATCTCCAGGGCTTCGCTGTTTCTAAAAAGCATTCCCTTTTCGGCACCCTTACCGGTTCCCGCCATTATGGCCGTGGGTGTGGCAAGTCCAAGCGCGCACGGACAGGCAATGACCAGTACTGCTACCATTCGTATCATTGAAGGCACAAATTCGCCGCCTATCACCCACCAGATGATAAAGGTCAGGAAGGCTATCCCGATCACCGCCGGGACAAATACTGAGGCGACCCTGTCGGCTAATGCCTGAATAGGGGGCTTGCTTCCCTGGGCCTCCTGAACCATACGGATAATCCGTGCAAGGGCTGTATCTCTTCCCACCTTTGTGGCCTCAAACTTGAGACGGCCCTCTCCATTGATGGTTCCTCCTACGATCCTGTCTCCCTGACCCATGTCAACGGGGATAGGCTCCCCGGTCAACATGGATTCGTCAACACTTGATTCCCCTTCAATGACAATACCGTCCACGGGGATACTCTCTCCGGGACGAACAATGACAGTGTCCCCCACCCTGACCCGGGAAAGGGAAATCTCTTTTTCAATGCCGTCCTCTAAGATGGTTGCGGTTTTAGGGCGCAGTCCGATTAACTTGCGTATGGCACCCCCTGTCTTTCCCTTGGTCCTTGATTCAAGCATCTTGCCTAATTTGATCAGGGTTATGATTACGGCCGATGTCTCAAAATATACATGCTTCCCAAGGACGGGATAAAGGAGCAGGGAAAGGGAATAAAAATAGGCGACCGAAGATCCCATGGCCACCAGGACATCCATGTTGGCGCTCCTGTTTTTCAGGCTCTTCCAGCCGCCGGTATAGTAATCCCCGCCTGTGTAAAACTGGACAGGCGTTGCAAGGACCAGAAACAACCAGTTAACCCATGCGGCATGACTCCATAATCCAAGCAGTCCAAAGTCTCTTCCCATGCTGAGGAAAAAAAGCGGTGCGGTAAATATGACTCCCACAAAGAACTTTCGAGTCTGGTCTGATATCTCAGCATTACGCGCAGCTAATTCCGCATCTTCTCCATCAAAGGACTCATCCGGTTGTATGGCCCCATACCCCGCCTTCTCTATGGCGCCGATCATCTCTTCTATGGTGGTCATGCCCGGGATGTATTCGACAAGGGCGCGCTCGGTAGCAAAATTGACGGATGCCTGAACCACCCCGGGGACCTTTTTCTTCAAAGCCCTTTCAATGTTCATGGCACAATTGGCACAGGTCATCCCGGTAATCGGAAATTCAACGGTTGCTTTTGTCACCCCGTATCCTGAGTCATGAATCTTCTCTATAAGGTCCCCTATTCCAATCTCACTTGAATCGTATGTCACATCCGCATGTTCAGTGGCAAAGTTGACATTCGTTTCCTGTACGCCCTGAAGCTTTTTCATATTTCTTTCGATATTAAGGGCGCAATTGGCGCAAGACATCCCGGTTATTGGGAGACTTATGTTTTTCTCTGGCATTAGCTTTTCCTAAAACCTCAGGACCAAATGATATGGGCACCTTTTTTTCGTAGCGTAGAGCTTTAGCTCTGCCATTTTGATGCAGGGCTAAAGCCCTGCGCTACGCTATGAGAAAGAATACACGAAAAAAGATTACACTCAAATGATATGGGAGGTGCTTCACTAATCCGCTGTCGGATAATTAATCTCTTTCAAAGTCGATTTGATCTTTTCAAGGGTTGCCGGTCTATCCCACTCAACGGTGATCATTTTTTCCTCGGGATTTCCCTCTACCTTTGAGACCCCCTGAATCTCATTCAATTCGTTTTTGATGCTCATCACACAATGACCGCAACTTATGTTGGGTATTGAAAATGTCTTCGATTCCATAAAGATTACCTCGTTGGCATGACTTTAAGCCATCAATCTTGCGAGTGCTTCCTTGGCTAACTCTTTCACCCTGCGCTTAACTAATCTATGCTCCAGGTATATTTGAAGTTCACCCTCATCATCGGTGAGGTGTTCAAGACCCGGACGGGCATCCTTAACCCCAAGCAACCCCAAAGTCCATGCTGCTAATCCCCTGACACCGGTATCCGGGGACTTAAGATACGGCATTATGTATGGGCCGGCATCTTTTACTTGTTCGGGCCTTACCTGGGAGAGTCTTCCGATAGCCCAGAGCACCCCTCGCTGCATAAGTTCGTGCTCCTGAAAGTTTCCATCTTCACGCGCATAGGATATAAGGATCCGTGAATACTCTTCAGCGAGGTTTTTGTTGCGGGCCAATATCTCGCCCATGGTCTCCGGAGAACCCCATCCTATACCGCCGGATTCATCGTTCATGTTCCACATGAGCCGGCGCATGATTACCCGGGCCGATTCCATATCTTCATCAGCAAGTTTTGCCACCACCGCGCCCATTGCGATGACCGCTCTCCATTTTACCTGCTCATCAATGTTGTACAGAAAGGAAAAAAGGGGATTGATCACCTGGCGAGCAGGAAGACGAGATAATGACTCAAGTTCCTTTTCAAAATCCGCTGATTTCAGCAGTTCAAGGACCCTCTTTTTGAGGGCCCGACCGCCCCCTCTTGCATGGCCCATTTTTCT
>JAFDAP010000326.1 GCA_019313765.1 Deltaproteobacteria bacterium
ATCAAACTTCGGGCCTCGACATTAATATAATTGGTATGCTTTATAAAGTCTAATAGTTGGCCGTAGGTCATCCAAGTGTAATTATCAGGTACTTTCAACCGATCCGGTGAATCTATTTCCACAACCATATATTTGTTTTGAAAATGGTAAAATCTACCCCCCTCTTCGGAAAGGATAGCAGAAAATCGAATGTCCTTTTCATCAGCATCGTAAAAATATTCTGTGAAAGGTGGTGCGCTCTTTGCCTGCAACCGGTATTCAACCTCGCTACAGGAAACCGTCGGGCCCATCTCAATGAGATCTATATATCCAGGGCACATACGTGCCTCAACAAGAAAATGCAGAATACCATTTATCGGTGTAACCAAAAACCCAACGATTCCATAGGAAAAATGTTTTAACAATGGTTGTGTCCATGAAGGCACCTCGCGGTCGTTTGTAATCACCTCAACAGCTATAACGGAAAAGTAGTGATGTGATTCATGATATATTTCATGCTCATTTTTATGCCACTTTTGAACGCTCTTCAATGGAATTGGTTCCACGTGAATTTCGCAGTTTGACTTCAAATGGGTGAACCAGCTAATAATATCTTCAAACTGATGAAGATTTCCATCTCTCTCTACCAGGGAGAGGTAAAGGTCTTTCTGGAAACTTTCTAGCTTCCTATCATACAGTTCAATCGAAGACACGTTTTTATCGAAGGACTTGTCACTCCCGTGTGCCCAATCAACATATTGAATACCGGATAATACTGTGCGTGAGTCCATATTTATCAGATTGTCATAACGCAAAAGCTGCTTGAGTTGACCAAGGGTAAGCCAGCAGAAATTATCGTACACGTCTATATCATCTTCAATGGCAATAATCATATTTCGATTTCGTTTATTGAGATAGCGTGCTCCCTGTTCAGATTGTAATTGATCAACGATAATTTTACCTTTGGATCTGTCTTCAAAAAATTCAATATAAAGCGGTAGTTTCCCCTTATGAACCTGTGTATAATTGCTTTTTGTTGCCTGAAGAGTCGGGGATAATTGCACAAGGTTAATATTTCCCGGCTCCATTTTTGCCTGCATGAGAAAGTGCGGGATACCATCAAATGTTTTTGTAATTATCCCCAGTATACCGATTTCAGGCTGTCTAATGATTGGTTGCTCCCAGGATAATACTTTCGGGTAATTTGTTTTTACGGAAATGCCGTGGATGGTGAAAAATTTACCTGAGGAGTGAGTCAAGTCACCGGAAGTTTTGTCGAAAAACCACTCATTGGTCTCGGAGAAGGGGATTTGTCTGACCGAGCATGACTCATTGCGGGATTTTTCATTAAACCAGGTCAAGAACTGCTCTTCAGTCAAGAATGCACCGTGTGTAGTCAAAGCTGATTGTAAAAGTTTTTTTTGTATGGAAAAAGATGACATAGGTATTAGGTGTTATTTTCTCAGAAAATTCAGGTATTCTTCTTTCGACCGAAAAGAGCGGGACATGTCATAAAAACAGTTTGCCATGACAAGACATACACTCTGTGAGGTAAAATTATACATGGTGATAAAAATCATGCGTGGTATATATAATCCCTGTGCAGGATCGTTCATATCAAAGTGTTTGTAATCTTTTCCGTCAAACAATTCCACAGTAAATGAACCGGAAATGGCAATGACGACCTGATCCGTGTCACGGTGAGCATGCCCACCCCGATCACGCTTAATGTGGTGCATATAAAAAATCCGTTTGATCTCAAACGGAATATCCTTGGTGCCTTCTATCGCGGTGAGCACCCCGCGTGAATCTACAACCGAGGGAAGGGAAATGAGCTTTACTTGGTCAAGCATAGTGTTCCCCATAGAGAGTGTTTGCACTATTCAATCGATTATGACTTTATCTACAACATAGCTCGGCCGTTTTCTGCTTTCATCGAGAATTCTCCATAAGTATTCACCAATTATCCCGAGCATCACCATGATAAGGCCTAAGAGCAGGGTGAGAATGACAACAATGATGGTCCAACCGGGTACCGCAATTTTATCGAAACACCTCAAAATTATCACTAACAGACCGTATGAGAAGCTGGCAATTGCTGTCAATAATCCGATAAGAGAAATAACCCTGATGGGCACATATGAAAAGTTTATAAATGTGTCAATGAAAAGCTTCATTTTTTTTGTTAATGTCCATTTGGATGTACCAACCTCTCTTTTCTGCCTGGCATATGAAACTGACTCCCGGTCGTGACCCAGCCAGAATATGAGACTCATAATATTGGTATTTTTTTCAGAAATGCGCTTTAACTCATCAACTATCTGTTGGTCAATAACTACCAGGTCAAAACCTCCCTCCGGATAGTCGTCAATAGCAAATTTTTTTAATAAACGATAATAAGTATCAGAGAAAAAATTTTGCAGGACAGAACCTTCTCTTTTTTCCCGTAATGCCATGACAACCTTTCTGCCACTTTCCCACTTTTTTATCATTTCCAGGAATAGCTCTGGCGGGTCCTGGAGATCTGCCGCTATAATACCGACACAATCACCTTTCGCATAGTGAAGACCTGCCTGGATTGCAGCCATCGAACCAAAATTTCTGCTTAGTTTAATTAACTTTATCCTCTTATCTTTTTTCTGTTCATCCACCAGAAGCTGGAAAGAGTTATCCTGTGAACCATCATCAACAAAAATAAATTCAAGAGCATAACCTGATAGTGTTTCCTGCAATTTCTTAAATCGAGGCATTAAATGAGGAATATTCAACTCACTAAAAAATATGGGGTCTTCATCATATTATCTATAGGAATAAGCCATAAACTGTATCTTCAATCAAAGCAAACTGGTTATTTGTGCTCATCAGAATGGGGATATTTATAAAAGGCTATTGATAATTCATTAAAACCATACTGTTTGAAGCTTTCTATCGCTTTGTGGTTTCGTGCGTCTGCCTTTATTTCTATAAAATCAACCTGCTTTTCTCTAAACCAATTTTCAATTCTAAGGTATAACTTTTTCCCGATTCCATGCTTTTGTTGCGCCTCATCAACATAAATATTTGATAGATAACCAACTTTCCTTTTGTGATAAATAGGAGGTCTGCATTCTATCCACCCCATAACATATCCTGCTAAAATATCATCATCTTCTGCTATAAAAATCTTAAAATTGGAGTCATTGATTCTCTTTTCAATATAATCCTTAAACTCTTTTTCAGCATTCTTGGAGGGTGCATAGTACACCGGGTCTAGAGCGGCATGTGAATTTGTAAGTATCGATTTTTTTTCCATAACTGTGGTTATATCTTGCCGTGTGTACTCTCTGATAACAAACAACTTATTTCCTCTAAAAATTAACGTGCGTTATATCTTACAATTCTAAACAATTTAAAATTATTGTCAAACATCAGAGTCTTGGAGAATAAACGCAAGTCAGCAGGATCTCTCGTAGATGAGCATTGAGCAGACAATCAGAGCAATAGAAATAAGTGCGTAAGCATTGATTGACTTCTTCACAAATTACTGGTTCCCTTTGAAAATGTGGTTTGTTTTATAGAAAATACTTTACCAAAACCTGATATTAAAGGCAAGGAGAATGCCACGAACTTGGCATAGGACGCAAATGACAATAATAGTATAGATGGTACTTGAAGAACTCATAATGTGAAGCTTCCCGCCCACAGGGTGGGCTTGCGAGGCATGAGCCGGTCAATGAATCATTTTTTGTTGACATTGAGTTTTTAATATATGACCATGTGTATAGTTTATCGAGTAATAGATGGGTGGTTAAATCAAGTAGACATCGATTAAGGTTTTCGCTTAACAGCACCATCCTTAGTGAGCAACTTATTTTACCTGTTGAATAGTTATGAAAGACATTGTTTTAAAGGTCGCGAGGTGGTATAGAACATTTTATCTTTCAGGAAAACCTTCTCCCCTTATTACTCATCTCGTATTGACCAATATCTGTAACTATAACTGCTCCTTCTGTTACCTTGATCCCGAGGAGGAGAATTATACCCTACCCCTTAATAAATTTGAAGAGCTGATAAAGGAACTAAAGTCCCTGGGCACCTATTATCTTTACCTGAGTGGGGGTGAACCACTCCTGGTTAAAGACATTGGAAGATATTTATCCCTGACCAAAGATGCTATTCCCTACCTTCACATCGTGACCAATGGATCTTTTCTGGATCAGGCCATGGCTGATCTACTCAACCGATGTGGAGTTGATGAAGTTTCCCTGAGTCTGGATGCGATGGAGAAGACCCATAATCTCTATCGTAAAAACGAACAGGCCTTCTCCTCGGTCATGGCGGGAATAGCAAACCTCAAGAGGTTTGCTCCCAGGGTTAAGATAACCTGTACTACGGTAATTGCCCCATGGAATATAGAGGATCAAGGATCGCTTAGTAAACTATGTGATTCACTCGGAGTAGCGCAGCGGTATCAGGCTATCCAGGAATATCCGATGGTTATCCAAAGGCAGGGAGGGGAATCCCTCCTCACCCGGGAATTTGTGGGTAAGCTTAAGGAATTTATCAAAGAGTTACCCCGGAAAAAGGTCGACCACTATCTACGCCTGCAGCTTGAGTATTTCTTCTCTCTCACGGAAGGTGGTGAATTAAAGCATCCCATATTTCATGATCCTTGTTTACTCCCCTATTTTTATGTTAACATTTTAGGATCTGGCGAGGTAAGCCCCTGCTATGGAGTAAAATCCAGGCTTTACCCCGGGACAGGATATATAGATACACCAAAAGAGTTTAACATCTTCAAAGACTCTTTAAGCAATATTCTTGAAAGTAAACCCTACCAAAAAATGGCCTATCAACTAAAAGGGTGTTCGGAATGTGAGCGTTATTTTGCCAGTTGCTATATCAGGCCCAGACTTTCCTTCCCACTGGGGAATTGGATAAGATATCGTTTGAGAGCGTTCCGTTAATCTTCTTACAGTTAACGGAGATGACCGGCTCATACCCCGCGAGCCCCGCCCTGTGGGCGGGGAGCCTCATATAACATTTCAAGGAACCTAACCAAAAGTTGTTGCTTATTTTCTGCATGTGTATATAGTAATACGAAATAAAAAATTATCTCACAGACAAAATTAAGGAGCCGTAATTGAAGGTTTTGTTAATACATCCTCGTCTCATTGACTCAATAAATAAGGAATCGGAAACCGTCATAGAAAATGTTGGATTTGTCCCCCCTCTGGGAATTGCCTATATTGCTTCCTCTTTAGAAAAAAATGGGCATCAGGTCTCGATTTTAGACTGTGAAGCTCTCGAGTTGTCTACAGCAGAGATCAAACAACATATTGAATCCCTTAAACCAGAAGTAGTAGGGGTAAGTTCCCTTACTACCAATGTCCGGGGGGCTTTAGAGTCCGCCAAATTAGCCAAGCAGACTGGTTCACTGGTTATTCTTGGCGGTCCTCACCTAATGGTTTTCCCACAAGAAACCCTCGCCTATGAGTTTATAGATTATGGGATTCGGGGCGAAGGAGAGATTGCGATGGTGCAATTACTCCGTTGTATTTCGAAAGGGGGACCTTTGGAAAAAGTGCCGGGAGTTGTTTTCAGGATGAATGAGCAAGTCGTGGCAAATGAACCAGCTCGTGTTGATGATATTGATGCGGTTCCTATGCCGGCTTACCATCTTCTTCCTTTAGATAAGTATGAGATTAGCAATTTTGGAGGTAAGACACTCTCGATGTTCACCACCAGGGGGTGTCCTTATAATTGTGGATTTTGTTACCGAAACCCCCTTTTAGATAAGGTGAGAAAAAGGGATCCTATTAAAGTTGTCGACGAAATCGAATATTTGATTAAAAGATTTAAAGTCAATCACATTAATTTTGTTGATGAGGTAATTACCTTTGATAAGAAACACATGCGTGCTATTTGTGAGGAAATCCTGCAAAGAAAGCTTAAAGTCCGCTGGCAAGCTGCAACGCGGGTAAATACTGTTGACGGTGAGTTATTAAAACTCATGCACCATGCAGGATGCCATACCTTACGCTTCGGGGTTG
>JAFDAP010000327.1 GCA_019313765.1 Deltaproteobacteria bacterium
GTCCACGAAGACCCGGATAATAAGGGGGATTATTACCAAAAAATTATAGAAATATACTATGCGATGGGAAATGAAAAAGAGGCCCGCAGGTATGAGTCGCTGCTTCACAATTGAGTTTTTCGTAACTACTCAGGTTGTCAGGTTTACGGTTGGTTGCCTTATCTTCATGCTGGTCTATGTTCATCGTTTTTTAACCCCTGGCCCAGACCTGGTTTAGAAGTACTTTTCATAGAATCCCTGGGCATAGTGTTCAGAAGAACCGTTTTGAAGCGCACGTTACGTCGCACCTCCCGATCCCGTCGCGGTCTCGGGACGGGGAGGGCGGGCTTAAACCGTGAACCCTTGAACCGTGAACCTGAGTACTAATGAATAAACACATCCCGGAACCACCTAATGTCTATACTTATGAACTTCCCGGCGGATGGACTGTCATGGTCGGAAAAACAGACCGGGATAATGACCGCCTGAGTATAAAGCTTGCCCATCCCAGGGACTGGTGGTTCCACGTGCACGGTATGCCCGGAAGCCATGTCCTTCTCAAGGCAAAGGAAAATGATGAGGAGCCCGGACCGGAGATTCTCAAGGCAGCCGCTGCCATTGCGGCATATCACAGTAAGGCCCGCAGCGGAGGGACTGTGCGGGTTTCCTGCACCCGGGCACGTTATGTTACCAAACCGCGCGGCGCCAAACCGGGTACGGTGAACATCCGCAAGGAAAGGATCATCAAAGTCCGGCCGGAAACGGTTGAATTGAAGATTTAGGATTTAGGTGGATACCCTGTCGCCGCTCGGGAAAGTCATATCCCTTGATTTTGAAAAATATACCTGATAAATATTATCAGGTTACCTAAAAAAGCGAAAAAAGTAGCAGGAGGCTTTAATATGGCAATAAAGGCGGTTTTCGATAACGACAAATATATAACCGAACAGAAATCCGAGATTGTTAAAAGGGTTGATAAATATGGCGATAAACTCTACCTCGAATTCGGCGGAAAACTTCTCTATGACTATCATGCTTCCAGGGTATTACCCGGATATGATCCAAATGTTAAAATGAGGCTTCTCCAGGACTTGAAAGAAAAAGCGGATATTCTGCTTTGCATTTATGCAGGAGATATTGAAAGGAAAAAAATAAGGGCGGATTTCGGTATAACATATGACTCCGAAGCCCTTAAATTAATTGACGAACTAAGAGGCTGGGAAATACATGTTCTTGGTGTAGTCATTACCCGTTTTAACGGCCAGCCCGCTGCTAAAATATTTAAGAATAAACTGGAAATGCGAAACATTAAGGTCTATACGCATCAATTTACAAAAGGTTACCCTACAGACGTAGATTTAATCGTGAGTGATGAAGGCTATGGAGCTAATGAATATATTGAGACGGAAAACCCGCTGGTAATTGTGACAGGCCCCGGCCCCGGTAGTGGAAAGTTGGCTACATGTCTCTCCCAGGTATACCACGACCACAGGAGAGGAATAAATTCAGGGTATGCAAAATTCGAAACCTTTCCCATATGGAATTTATCAATCAACCACCCGGTAAATATTGCATATGAGGCAGCAACAGCGGATATTAAAGATTTCAATCTTATCGATCCATTCCACCTGGAAGCTTACAATAAAAAAGCCGTTAACTATAATCGTGATGTCGAAGTATTTCCCGTCCTTAAAAGAATATTGAAGAAAATAAGAGGTGATGACTCATTGTATCAATCACCAACAGATATGGGTTTGAATCGAGCAGGTTTTGCAATAACCGATGATGAACTCGCAATGAAGGCTGCCAAGCAGGAAGTGATCAGGCGATATTTCAGATACCGGTGTGAATACGTGATGGGATTAACAAGCAAGGAAACCGTCCAGAGGGTGGAACTACTAATAAAAGATTTAAGTCTTGAACCAGAGCACAGGAGTGTTGTTGAACCGGCTCGCCGGGCCGCTTTAGAGGCGCAGGAAAGAGATAAGGGTAGTGAAGGTATTTATTGTGGTGCGGCCATAGAGCTAAAGGACGGAACCATTGTGACAGGTAGCAATTCACCTCATCTTCATGCAGCATCCAGCCTTATTCTTCACGCCATCAAACATCAGGCGGAAATTCCTGATAAGATAAAACTGCTTCCTGCGAATATCATGGAATCGGTCAAAAATCTCAAGACGGAAATTTTAAAAGAGAAAACCCTCAGCCTGGATCTGATAGAAGCGCTTATTGCACTCAGTATCAGTGCAACAGCAAACCCTGCGGCCCAATTAGCTATGGAGAAGTTAATCGATCTACGGGGTTGTGAGGTCCATATGACCCATCTCCCCACCCCGGGAGATGAAGCAGGTTTGAGAAGGCTCGGTGTTAATCTGACCAGCGACCCTAATTTTTCCACAAAAGACCTCTTTATTACTTAAAGGTCCATCCGTAAAGCTGTAACTTATTGAAGCCGGCCTTAGGAGGCTGTCCGATGTATCGGGGAAAAACAGCAGAAAAACGATAAAACATACGTGAGGATGCGGGAAAAGAGTTATTGAAAAAAGGGGTTTGTTCCGCGTTCCCTTTCGATGGTGCTTGCAGGGCCATGGCCGGGATAAATGCGCAAATTTCCGTCAAGGGAAAAAATTTTTGAACGGACCCCTTCAATCAGGCGTCTATGGTCACCTCCGGGGAAATCGGTTCTTCCTATGGAACCGGCGAAAATCGTATCCCCTGTAAACAGCGCACCTGGGGCATGATAACAGACTCCGCCGGGAGAATGACCCGGGGTGTGAAGGACTTTTATCATGTATGTGCCCAGTTGGAGATCCTTTCCTTCAGTCACTTGACCATCCGGGGGAAAACCCAGACCCGACATATCCAGAGGGTGAATGTAAACCGGGGCCCCTGTAATTTTTTTCAATTCACCGGCGCCTCCAACATGGTCGATATGGCCGTGCGTTATTAGAATGTATCTTATTTTGAGGCCTGTTTCCGTTATAGTCCTGACGATTCGAAATACCTCGTCACCGGGATCAATAACAAGTCCTTCCATTGTCTTTTTGCATCCGAGGATATAGCAATTGGACTGGTATGGACCGACTACTAACTTTCTGAGCATGAAAAAACTCCTTTCTGCAAACAGTAACTATTTCTTGGGTTGAAAATTGATGGACTCGTAAAAAGTCCATCAATCCCGCACAGTGGGAGGGTGGGCCTCCGGCTCCGCTTCCAGCCCGTAGGGCTTCCAGGCCGGAGGGTAGAGCCTACGCCTCGGAGAGGGTGGAACCATTTGAATTCACTTCAAATGGCGGGGGAG
>JAFDAP010000328.1 GCA_019313765.1 Deltaproteobacteria bacterium
GCCGGAATCCACTCTTTCCATAGGTTCTGGACTCCCGCCTTCGCGGGAGTGACGGCCTTGGAGACTTTTTACGAGTGCATTAAGTTTGAAGTGTCTAAAGTTGAGGGATCGAAACGATTTTATCCTGTTATCCTGTCTGATTATTTTTCAAAAAGGCCGGACTTCTCCTTTGGGAGACGGCCGAGAACCGGGGTGAATAAGCTGCCGATATAGAGGTGGTCCTTTGTCTCGGTCACGCTCGTATTGATCGGGTAGGCGCCGTCCGGGTCCTGCAAGTCATATAGAACTTTGCCGTTTCCGTCAATAGCGATGATGTGGCCGTAGGCAACCGCTTTTGGCCTGAGGAACGCCGGCAAGCGCTGTATCATCTTGCGCAGGAAGGGGTTGCCCGAGAGATTGTCAAGCAAAGAATTGCGCGGCGATACAAACGCCACCCAGAAACGACCGTCAAGCCCGGTCGAAATATTGTCAGGGAATGACGGCAACTCATCAATAAAGGGCTCTGTCTCTCCCTTTTTCGGGCCCCTGAGCCAGTATCGCATTACCCGATAACCCCCGGTATCGTTTACAAGCACATAGGTCTGATCATGGCTGACTGCCACGCCATTGGCAAAGTTCAGGCCGTCCATAAGCGTATTTGCCTTACCGGTAACGGGATCATAGACCAGGAGCCGGCCATGACTGCCATGTTCCATAAGGTCGAGCAGGCTTGCCTCGTAAGGCCCTCCGCACTCCTTGGCACCAAATTTGGTTGAGGCATCGGAAAAGTAAATCTTACCATCGGCCGCCACGTCAACGTCATCTGCAAAGCGGATCGGGACGCCATCGGCACTTGTTGCCAGTTCGGTAATGGCGCCGTCCGCTGCAATGGACAGAAGCCCCCTGAAGGCGTCAGCCACAATCAGGTTGCCCTTGTCGTCGAAGTCTATGCCTAAGGGACGGCCCCCTGTGTCAACCCAGTTTTCAGGATCAGAGCCGTCCGCCTTCAGGCGCACAATGCGGCCTTCGTGTGTGGCCGCATAGATACGACCCAGTGCATCCAGGGCAATGTCCTCCGGCCCATGGTTATCAGCAATGGGAAAGACCTCGATGCCCTTGAGGCGATCGTTTTGCGCGAACGGGCCGGTATAGCCCGGGTTGGCCGGCGCTTCCCAGGCCACCGGTTCGACAGGCACCGGCCAGGCAACAAAATACAGGACGATTGCTATGATGACCACTATCAACGACCAGATAATTTTCTTAAGCATATATTGCCTCCAGGATAACCCGAATATTGGGATAATTTAATCTCACGACCCCTCGTCTGTTTCGCCGCTCGGGAATTGATCCTCTAAAAGGAATACGAATTCGCAACCGTTGAACATTATTTCATCACCACTTTTAAGCTTAACCGGTGAATTGGGTACAATTGCCTCATTGTTTAGAAATGTCTTGTTCCTGCTCCTTTGATCCTCTAAATAATAAAATTCATCCCTGCATTCAATCGTCGCATGGAACCCCGATACAGTCTCTTCGGGGATTGTAACATCATTTTTTATACCACGACCAATTCTCGTTATTCTTTTCTTCAAAATAATGCTCTTCTCATTTGTAATGCTTTTTACATCGACCAGCATTGCGCGTTGTATGGAGAGGACATTCCGGGGAGAGGAACCGGGCATTTTCGCACCTGCACCGTCATATATACTAGTATCGGATTCTTCATCAAAGTGCATTACGGTTGCGCCGGACGGAATTTGATCGGGCAGGATAAACAGGAATTTATGTATATCAAACATGATCTCATCACCGCTTTTCAGCCGTTTCGGGGCATGCGGACCGATTTCCTCTTCATTAAGATAGGTTTTATTCATGCTTCTTTGATCTTCTAAGTAAAAAAAGTCGTCCTTGTATTCAATCATGGCATGAAAACCTGATACCGTGTCTCTTACGATTGGAATATCATTATCCGGATTACGACCGATTTTTGTGATTCTCTTATTTAGCGCTAATGTCTTGTTTCCGGTCACGTTTTCCACATCAATCAAATCCGCCAGGGGTATGGCCCGGGGTTCCGTAACCACACGCTCCTTTGTCAAGGACCTGGATTTTATGATCAAGACCATGATGATAATGGTAACGCCTAACAGGATAACGATTCCCGCAAGGATGAGATGTGAAAATATGTCATCTTTTTGGGCAGGAGACTCCTTTCTTGCCGGCGGTGCCGTCACTTCGATCGTGATGGGCGATGGCTTAGCCGGCTGTAATGTCGATGGTTTTGGTCTTTCGGTCTTTTTGGTCGGGACGGCAGTTGTCACCGGTTGGACTTTCGGGGGAGTTAATGAATCTGATTTCTTCGGCAGTCCGGAAATTGCTTTGCTGATCTTTTCAAATACATCCTGAATATCATCAGGCCCGTAAGCCCTGAAGTATTCTCCTTCTGTTTTAAGGGCTAATGTCTGGATGAGACTGAAATCGGCAGTATTCGAAAATGCAATGCTGAAAATACGAATTCCCTGTTTTTTACTTTCCTTTGCCAGGTCTTGCTTCAGCCATTTTTCCCTTTCAAAATCACGCTTTTTGTCTCCCGTATCTACAATCCCGTCAGTCATGAAGATTATTATCTTTTGCGCGTCCTTTCTGCCTCGCGTTTTTATTTCATATATGGCCCTTTCAATTGCTGCCGGGATGTTGCTGAATGGACCTTTATAGTTTACCTTGTTCAGGCTTTTCAGGAATCTGGCCCTGGCATCAGGATCATCAGTATTCATAAGCGACTCGGCAAGCTCGGCCTCCTTATCGAATATGACCATGGCAAGACGGGCTTTTTCCCCGAATCCAACCATGAATTTAGTCACCACTTCCCGGGTCAAAAATTGGGGGTCATTCTTTTTCATGCTACCCGAGTTATCCAGGACCAGGACCATATCCAGCGGCTGTTGACTTTTTTGGTCATGCTCAGATGTATCCGTTCCTTTTACTTGTCCGTTCCCCGACTGGATCTGTATAAAGAAGAACAGGATACCCAAAACAATGATCATTTTTCCTCTCAGTTCCATATATCCCTCGATTTTCCGTTATGTTGTGTTCAAATTATTTGAATTCAGGGCTCAATTTTGACATAGTCGCAAAAAGGCGCCCGTCCTCCGCAGTAGCCTGCTACGGAGGGTGGGCAAAATACGCAAAAATAAAAAATGACTTTCAGTAATATCAAGTGGTTATACGCTAAAGATTTCTCGCTTCGCCCTCCGGGGCGTAGGCCCTACGGGCCGGAGGCTCGAAA
>JAFDAP010000329.1 GCA_019313765.1 Deltaproteobacteria bacterium
GTGGCGGAAAAGGTTCGCAAGATAGAGGATGTTGTGGCACTGACGCCGTTTATCTACAGCCAGGTCATGGTGAACCATTCAGGCAATGTGTCGGGTGCGATTTTAAGGGGGGTTGATCCGAAAAGCGCGGGAAAGGTTGTTGGCATTGAAACAATGATAAAGGAGGGTTCTTTAGCTTCTCTTGAGGGCCGTCCCGACGGATTGCCTGCCATTATCATCGGCAGTGAGCTTGCGAAACGAACAGGTGCCTATCCCGGCGACATGCTGAGCCTGGTTTCACCGGAGGGAAAATTGACACCGTTGGGCAGGGCGCCAAACACCCGAAAATATAAGGTCACTGCCATCTTCGATTCCGGCATGTATGAATATGATGCCTCTATGGTGTTTGTTTCCCTAAAAGAGGCCCAGGATTTTTTAGGCCTGGGAGACAGGGTAACCGGCCTGGAAGCAAAGGTGGGTGATGTTTATAAATCGGACACGATTGCAAAAGCCATTCAGGAAGAACTGGGTTATCCATACTGGACCAAGGACTGGAAGATGATGAACAGGAGCCTGTTTTCAGCGCTTAAGCTGGAAAAATTTACCATGTTTGTTATCCTGACCATGATCGTACTTGTCGGTGCTCTGAATATTATCAGCACCCTGGTAATGGTTGTTATGGAAAAGACCAGGGATGTTGCTATCCTGAGGGCCATGGGCGCCTCTGCCAGGAGCATTATGTCCATCTTTATGATCCAGGGTTTATTAGTGGGCATAGTCGGCACATTGGCCGGTCTGGCATCGGGTCTTGGCCTTTGCCATTTGCTGGCAAAATACAAATTCATCAGTATGCCTGCAGATGTCTATTATATCTCCACCCTCCCTGTCAGGGTAGAGTTGGGGGACGTGGGGGTTGTGGCCCTGGCTGCTGTTGTCGTATCTTTTTTGGCCACGCTTTATCCCTCCTGGCATGCCTCGAAATTGAACCCGGTAGAGGCATTGAGGTATGAGTGATTGGAGAAAGCGAACTTCGGAAGGCGGAATGAGAAAGCATGGAAAATAGGTCAATTCCGAATTCCGAATTTCCATTGTTAGTCCTGGAAGATATCCACATGACTTTCACCCATCACGGGAACCTGATTGAAGTGTTAAAGGACATCGACTTAGTAGTGAATCCGGGGGAAAGCCTGGCTATTATGGGGGCTTCCGGGGTTGGAAAGTCAACGTTGTTAGACATCATGGGGAGCCTCGAACCACCCACAAAGGGTGTTGTCAGGTTCACGGATCGTAATATTTACGAAATGGACCCAGCGGCCCTTTCCCGTTTCAGGAACAGGGAAATCGGATTTGTGTTTCAATTCCACCATCTGCTTCCGGAGTTCAACGCCCTGGAAAACACTATGATGCCTGCCATGATTGCGCGGTATCCTAAAAAAGAGGCATCTGAGATGGCCAGGGATGTCCTGGAAAAAGTTGGGCTTGGCAGACGCCTGACGCATCGCGCAGGGGAGCTTTCCGGCGGCGAACAGCAAAGGGTGGCCATTGCACGGGCTATCATCATGAGGCCCAGATTGATATTAGCGGATGAGCCAACGGGAAACCTTGACTGGCTCACCGGGCAGGAGATCGTGGATTTGCTGCTTCAGCTTAACAGGGAAGAGGGCGTGGCCATGGCGATTGCAACCCACAACCATAGATTAGCGGAAAAGATGTCAAGTCGGATGGAGATCGTAAAAGGACGGATTCAACAAGTGAAACGGAAACCAGCGTATTGATATGGTCACGAGAAGGCCCACCAGAAAGACGGCGGGCCCCGATAGCGGGATCTGCGCTACGCTCCGACAGGCACAAAACACACAAAACGCACAATTTGCATTATTAAGTTATATCAATTGGCTATGAGTATCGGAAAAATAATTTTCGATTTTTATGAGTATGTCAAGTATGACGGATGCGTAAAAAGTCAGAATGTCCGAAACTTTCATTTCGACCCCTTCGCTTCTGTCATTCCGAGCCCCGCCCCGTTGGCGGGATAAACTGCGCGAGGAATCTTAGTCTTTACGCTCAGGGCAGGCTCCGGGAGAAATCTTATTTATTCAAATAGTTACACCTGAAAGATTTCTCGTTGCACTCGAAATGACAACAAAACGAGACTTTTTACGAGACCATCAAGTATTAACCTAAAATAATAAGGTGCAGGCTTATGAAACTGAGAGTGATTTGGGTTGGGGTGCTGCTGATTCTGGTTGCGTGTGTCTTTTTCAGACCAAATTTTGTCGTGGCTGAAGAGAGGGGAAGAGTGGCTGTGTTGCCATTCAGGGTTCACGCCTTGAAACCACTTGATCATCTCGAGCGTGGTTTGCAGAAAATGCTGGCCGTTCGTGTTGAAAAACGGGGTTTTGACGTGGTCAGTCCGGATGTGATCAACAAACACCCTTTGGCATTTTTGCCCGAGCTTGAGATGAGAGATATTGTTAAAATGGGAAAGGACCTGGGGTGTGGCTGGATCGTCGTAGGCAGCCTGACGCAAATTGGAGAAAGAATAAGTCTTGACTTGAAGATGATTGACGTGACCAAAGAGAGGCCGCCTTTTTTTATTTTTATGGTGGCGGAAGACATTGACGCCTTATCGGAAACCACGGAAAGGATAGCCGTGAGCATGGATCATCAGATCTCCGGCGTGGCCCAGGTGGATTCGGTTCGCGTAATGGGCAACCAGCGCATTGAAAAGGAAGCAATCTTAGCCGTGATAGGAACCAGAAAGGGCGATAGACTCGAATATAAGCAGTTAGATAAAGACCTTCGCGATATTTATAAAATGGGATTTTTTGAGGATGTCAAAACAGAGACCGAGGACGGGCCGAGAGGAAAGATAGTGACCTTTAAGGTGGTTGAAAAGCCTTCATTAGGTAAGATCCGTTTCGAGGGAAATGAAAAGGTGGATGATGATGAATTGAGAGAGAAACTGGCAATAAAGCTTTATTCCATTTTAGACCGGAATGAAATCAAGCAGGGCATAAACAGACTCAAGGAATACTACAGGGAAAAAGGCTACTATAACGCGGAGATAAACGAGAGGACAGAGCCTCTTCCCAACAATCAGGTGCTCGTTGAATTCGTTATCAAAGAAAATGAAAAGGTGTATGTAAAAAAGATCCAGTTCGAGGGAAACAAGCATTTCGATGACGGTGACCTCAAGGATATTATGTTGACAAGTGAGAAGGACATCTTGTTTTGGTTTACGGATTCGGGAGTTCTGGACAAGAAAAAGCTGGAATT
>JAFDAP010000330.1 GCA_019313765.1 Deltaproteobacteria bacterium
CCGCAGGAACTTGCAGAATATCTCAGTCTCACTAAGGTTGCGTATGTCCAGGAATATTTGCCCCATGAAAGAGATCTGCGCGTGGTTCTTATCAATTACAAGCCAGTCCTGTCTTACTGGCGCATAAGGAGCCCTGAAAATTTCAGGACAAATCTTTCGCAGGGAGGAAGAATCAGCTTTGAGCAGATCCCGGTGGAAGGTATTGAACTCGCCCTGGAATCCGCTAAAAAGTGCAAGTTTAATGATGTGGGAATGGATCTCATCAAGAGTAAGGGAAAATGGCATGTGATTGAGGCCAACATGAAGTACGGCCGCAAGGGATTGAAGATAAAGGGACTCGACCTGAAAAAAATTATGCGGCAGAAGCTGCTTTCAGGGGAGATTTTTTAAATGTTTAAAACAAAGAGACATATCTTCATTTTCCTGTTTTGTCTCCTGATTCTTGTCCCTTCCTGCTTCTTTGGTTTTTTTTATTACACGGTTACACGTGACGCTGCGACCCGTATTGAGAGGGGCGCGATTGACCGCATCATTGCATCGGAAAGCCCTGTCTTCTATGATGACGGGCGGACACCCATTGGTGTTTTTTTTGAAAAAACCCACCGTAAATACATTCGCTACCAGGACATCCCAAAATATTTCATAAAGGCCCTGATTGCGGCCGAAGACAGGAATTTTTTCAATCACCCCGGTTTTGATCTAAAAGCGATCCTCAGGGCCTTTTTGGCCAATATCAAGGCAGGTAAGGTAGTACAGGGCGGAAGCACTCTCACCCAGCAAACCGCCAAAAATATATTCAAACGGGAAAAAAGGTCTTATAGGGCAAAGCTCAAGGAATTGATTCAGGCCTTTCTGTTTGAAAAGAAGTATTCAAAACAGGAAATCCTTGAGATGTATGCAAATCAGTTCTTTGTAACCGGTTACGGAAAAGGGCTTGGAATTGCGGCCCAGTATTATTTCGACAAGGACCCGGAAAATCTCGACTTAGTGGAATCGGCCTTTGTTGCGGGTTCCGTAAAGGGACCCAACCGGTATAACCCGTTCATAAAAAAGAGCGAAGCAGAAAAGAACGAGGCCAAACGGTTAGCCAGGTTGCGAAAGGACTATGTGCTTTCCAACATGCTCAAGACCAATTTTATCACCAAAGATCAGTACCAAAAGGCTAAGGAAAGGGAGGTCCCGTTTAAGGAAGGAAAAATCACCTACCGGTTGAATGTGATTTTGGACTATATTCGCGAACAGCTCGAATCTGATTATTTCAGATCCATGCTTGAAGAGCAAGGCGTGGACAATCCTGCCATTTCAGGAATGAAAGTTTATACCTCGATTAATAAGGATATCCAGAAGGCGGCCCTTAATAGTCTTCGAAACCACTTACCGGTGATGGACGTTAAGTTGAACGGTTACGGCATCGAACACACGGCAGACTCTTACCAGGACTTTCTCAAAAACGGCCTTAAAAAACCGAGAGACAATCTGCCCTTTTTAGCTCGAATCACCCAGGTTGATGCGGCCAGGGAAAAGGGCCATTTAGTTGTTTCATGGGACAAAGGCGGGGGCATTATCGACTATGAAGGGCTCAAGCACATTGGCGACGCCTGGCTGAAATGGCGTTCGGGTAACTGGTCCGTGTTTGATAAACAACATGTTGCCGCCTTTTTGAAGATTTTTCATGTTGGCGATCTTGTGCCTGTCCAATTGATGGTATCTTCGAACGGCAATGGCAAGACGAAATTAATGCTTTCAAGCATTCCGGAATTAGAAGGCGGAGTAATCGTTCTTCAAGGAGGCATGATACGGGCCATGGCCGGTGGATTTTTTAACCGGTTTTTTAACCGAGCTGTTGATGCAAAGCGTCAATTGGGCTCCATTTTCAAGCCGATCCTCTATACAGCGGCACTTCAGCTCAAGTGGAACAGTCTTGACCGCCTTCAGAACATGAAGGACCTATTTCGATTTGAAAACACATTCTACTTGCCCAGGCCGGACCACAGTCCGAAAAGCGAGTGGGTGTCTATGGCATGGGCAGGGGCCAAATCGGAAAACCTTGCCACTGTCTGGCTGCTCTACCACCTCACGGACCACTTGAACATGAATGAGTTCCGGCAGGTCACGGATATTGTCGGGCTTGGTCAGAAAGAGGAGGAATCCTACCTGTCCTACAAAAAACGGATCAGAGATGAACATGGAGTGGTTGTCAACAGGAAGGCCCTCATGGAGGCGGCGTTTGAACAGTCCAAAAAAGAGATCGAATCGGACATCATCTTTGGCGGGCATGAGGAGATATTGGTCAATCTCAAACGCCTGCACTTCAGCATAGACAGTAAAAGACCCGATATGAAGGGACCTGAAGGGCAACAAATCCTTCGATTCAGCTTTAACAGACTTCGAGGGCTTAGCCTGAAAATGAAAGAAGCCCATGAAAGGATGGCCCCATTACTTCAACAATACGGACAGGATCAAACTTCAGGACACCGGGAAATGCTCGCAAAATCCCTTCGCTCTTTTTACAGGACCCCGGACAAGGACCTTGGGGAAAGGATTGTCTATACGGAAAGCACTGAATCCCTCTCTCCCACTCCCCTGCTCCCGCTCACCCCGGAATGGATGATGAAAAGGCCCAAACCGATATCCGTTAATGACGTGTTGATTGATGGTTTGATCACCTCCGGGACAATTAACCTCCTTCAAGAGGAAATGAAAAATAACTACAGGCGATTGGTGGCCTTCAAACGGTACGATTCCGAGGTCCTTTTTCGAGTCAGAGACTTCAGGACCCTTGTGAACCTGTCTTATGTGGTATATCTTTCAAAACAAATCGGAATTTCTACAAAATTGGATCCGGTACTCTCTTTCCCCCTGGGCCCGAATTCGATCAGCATCATGGAGGCGGCATTGTCCTATCAGACAATTATGACCGGTCAGGTTTACCCCCTTTCACCTGATATTGGTCTTGAACAGGTTCCCATAATCACAAGAATTGTGGACAGAGATGGAGAGGTCCTGTGGGAACATGATATAAAACCTGAAAAGGTGCTGTCTGACAGGATCTCCAGACTGGTAACCGAAATCCTGAGAAACGTCATGGAAATCGGCACTGGCCGCAAGGCAAAAGATGCGGTCCGGGTCTTTGATATTCCCATCCCCACCTTTGGAAAAACCGGGACGGCCAACAGGTTCACGAATTCCAGCTTTGTAGGGTTTGTGCCGGGTCCCGCGGAGAAAAGCGGCCAGCTTGATATTAACAGGGGT
>JAFDAP010000331.1 GCA_019313765.1 Deltaproteobacteria bacterium
TGGACGTTCGTTTTTTAATCCGGTTTTGGTCATTGAATATTGAAATTTGAGATTTATTTGTAATTTGGTGCTTGTAATTTGTATTTTTAGACACAAAAAACCAAGGCAGAGCCATCTAGCTCTGACCCCCGCGTAGCGGGATCTACGACGGTCCCAGAGGACCAGGTTTTCAATGGACAATAAAAATCCTGGCCGATCCTCCGGCCCATAGGGCCTACCCTCCGGCCTGTATGTCCTACGGGCAGGAAGCGGGCCCGGAGGTAGGACCAGCCCCCAAAACCTGCCATTTGTCCCCCGTTTATCAATCCTCCACTTTCACTGTCAAATAGAGCGTGGCGCCCCGGCGCTTTATCAGGAAAAGGATCGTATCTCCCGATTTGTAGGTCTCAATCTTACGGCTGAATTGCTCAATATCCATTACCGGATACTGGTCCACCTCCAAGATGATATCGCCCGGTCTTATGCCGGCCTCTGCTGCCGGGGAATTATCTTTAACCTGAAATACAACGAGCCCGCTTGTTTCCGACAGGCGCAAATTTTTTGCAAGTTCGGGAGTGATCTCTTTTACTGTCAGACCGAGATTGGGCCTGGCCTCGCTAAGAACCTGAGGCTCCTTTTCCTCTTTGAGCTCTCCAAGCTTCACAGTAAAGCTCTTTTTTACACCCTTTCGAATCACTTCCACTTCTACTTTCTTCCCTACGGGGGTTGTCCCCACAATATAGGGAAGATCGTGTGTTTCCTTGATCTTTTTTCCGTCGAAGGAGACAATTACGTCCCCCCGCTTCAGGCCGGCCTTTTCTGCCGGTCCATCTGCCGTGACATCTACCACTAAAGCTCCTTTTTCATCTTTGAGCCGGAGTTTGTCTTTCAGGGCAGAGGTAATGTTCTGGATCATCACACCGAGCCAACCCCTGACCACTTTCCCCTTTTTGAGCTGGGGGAGAAGGTCCCTGGCCATGTTAACGGGTATGGCAAAACCAATGCCCACGCTTCCTCCGCCCCGGGAGTAGATGGCCGTATTGATCCCGATAACTTCACCTGCGCTGTTCAGGAGCGGTCCCCCGCTGTTTCCGGGGTTGATGGATGCGTCGGTCTGGATAAAATTGTCGTAAGATCCCGCGCCGATCTGCCTGTATTTGGCGCTTACGATACCTGCAGTTACCGTATTACCCAGGCCAAAAGGATTTCCAATGGCGACAACCCAGTCTCCCACTTCAAGTTTGTCCGAATCTCCGAGAGGCAAAGGCGTGAGATTCCGTGCACCTTCAATCCTAATGAGGGCCAGATCCGTCTTGGGATCGCGACCGATTATTTTTGCGGTAAACTCTCTCTCGTCAGACAGCTTCACCTTTATCTCATCAGCCTTTTCCACCACATGATTGTTGGTAAGTATAAACCCATCCTTGTCGATGATAAAACCGGTGCCGAGACTTCTCTGTTTGAAATCTCTGGGCATCTGATCTTTGAAGAAACGTTCAAAAAAATCTCTGAACTGATCATTCTGGCTAAAAGGCATAGGAGACCGTCCCATTCCCTTCACAACCTTGACCGTACGGATATTCACCACCGACGGACTGGCCTTCTTTGCCAATTGGGAAAAGGACCCGGGGGCGGCAGGCAGAAGCGTACTTGTCTGGGCCTTCGGCGCTGAAACCGGATCGAGCAGCGTTGCTGCAGCAAACCCCAAAAGAAGACAACACAGAGTCCAGACAACAATCGATGTTTTTCTCAAGGTCTTGCTTTTATCATTCATTATATTCTCCTTGATTTTTCATTTCTACCCCTCCTCCTGACCCCCGTATAACAGCCTATGCGTCTCGTAAAGAGGAGGGATGATCTAGGGTTGAACTATTATAAAATAATCAGATATCCGCTATGTTCAACCCATAAGCCCCATTATTCCTCATGGTCCACAAACGCCGCAGGGTCTCCTTCCGCTCTTTACTGCCTCATCTCTGCTTTCAAATTCTGTTATATTTTCCGGACTTATCCTTTTGGCCTGCCTGCAGTCAGGACGGTGAAATACATTTGATTTTTTGCCTGCCACATATTTGGGTTCCCCGGTCTTAACCACGGGGGCATGAGAGGGAACAACCGACACGCGATCCATCCAATCAGAGACATACTCTGCTATTTTTTCCCAACCCGGCTCCCCGAGTACCCAATGGGCGTTTTTCGGAAACACCTTGCAGGTTGACACTGCCCTGTATTTATTCGCTATTTTCACGTTCACCGATGCAGGGGTCGCCCTGTCCCGCCCACCGGAAATAAGGAGCACAGGGCAAGTCACCTTTGACGCATCTACTCTCGACGCCCGTTTTGGATCCAATGGCCAGAACCCGATCTCAAAGACCGCTTTTCCAGACTCATAAACGAACTTTTTATAAATCCGCCTTTGCTCATCACCGGGCAATAAATGGAGCATCGAATAAACCGTCTCATCAAAAGTCTGGCGCACAGGCTTTTTCCAAAAACCCCATTTTGTAAGTGTGCTCCGGAAACTCTTTATAACAGAGGGGGTCAGGGCCAGAATACCGCCGGGTGAAGCAGGAGTCAGCAGGATAAGGCCCTTTGCGAGCCCTCGACTCCCGAGGATTTGCGCTATAAGACCGCCCATTGAATGACCCATCAGGAAAGGAAGCGAATCCAGTTTCCTGATTTCCCTCTCAATATCCCCAGCATAATCCAGCAGGCTCGTCGTTCCTAATTTAGGATTCGGTAGTTCATCCGGGTTCACATCGTGAAACCGCAGAGTAGGTGCGATGCAATGATAACCCTTGCCCTCAAATAACTTCCTGTAATTATCCCAGCACCAACTACCGCCGAACATGCCGTGAATCATGAATATTGTTTCATGCATGGTTGCCCCCTTTCAGGCAATTCCCAATTGCTGCTGACCCCCGCCGTCCCGATTCACTCCAGATGTTCTACCTCATGGCCTTTCTGCACAAGATAATTCGAAATCACCTGACGATGACAATTTATGACCTTCTTTTCCGCACACATCAGACAAAATGGTGTGTCGATCTCGCTCAATCGGTCAGTCAATAACTCCCCGGCCCTGTCAAAAAGTTGCCCATACCTCTCCCGCCAGTCTTCATAGTTCCAAAATATATTTCCCAGTTCCAACATTGAGACATACCCGATATGCGCATGGGATAATAATTTTTGGATTCCATTTTCCTGGGACCTGGCTTTCACATAGGCCCCCATACTTGATCTGTCAGGCCGCAGGCGAACATCTAC
>JAFDAP010000332.1 GCA_019313765.1 Deltaproteobacteria bacterium
TCCACGCAAAAACCATGGTTCTGGGAAGTAATCTCTACCTTGCCCGTTTTCAGGTCTTTGACCGGTTGGTTGGCGCCCCGGTGCCCGAACTTGAGCTTGAAGGTCTTTCCCCCTAAGGCCAATCCGATCAACTGGTGACCGAGACATATACCGAATACGGGCCTTTTGCCGATTTGATCACGAATAGTCTCCACCGCATAGGTGACGGCGGCAGGGTCTCCGGGCCCGTTACTCAAAAAAAGGCCGTGCGGATCCAGCCTGTTTATGGTCTCAGGGTCCGTATCTGCGGGAAGCAGGAGAATGGTGCACCCCCTTTTTTCAAGGGACCTGAGTATATTGAGTTTCACACCATAATCCATGGCCACCACACGAAAAGCGCCGGGCTCATCCGGCCATTGAAACTGCTCCACCCCCCCCTCCAACTTGACCGGTCTCCCATCCTGCCACAGCATGGGTTCCCTGCAGGTCACTTCCATGACCAGGTCCAGGCCTATCATGTCAGGAGACTGTCTCGCCTTTTCCACTAAGGAATCCGGGTCCGGGTCCTGTGTGGACAGGGCGGCCTTCATGGCCCCCTGAAGCCTGATATGCCTGGTAAGAGCCCGAGTGTCTATGCCCTCTAAGCCCGGTATATTATTGGCCTTGAGATAATCCGCCAGGCTCTTTTGCGATCGCCAGTTGCTCGGATACTCCTGGTATTCTTTTACGATTAGGGCCCTTACCTGAATCCGATCCGATTCGATGTCCAGGTCGTTGATTCCATAGTTGCCGATCAACGGATAGGTCATGTTCACCATCTGGCCGCAGTAGGAAGGGTCGGTCAGGATTTCCTGATACCCGGACATGCTGGTATTAAAAACCACCTCACCTACTGTTTCACCATGGCCGGTAAAGGAACGACCTGTGAATATGGTGCCGTCTTCTAATGCCAAAATCGCTTTCATTGTCTCAGCCTTGCTCTCCAAATCCTTGCCTTCAGTATTCGTAATTCGTTATCCGGTATTAGGTTACGCTGCTCGTTTCGTCTGCCGTCAATCGGTTGCGATCATCCTTCCGCTTTAAAAACTACAAGCATTGCTTTATAGGTGCCTTGATAAACATCCAGGTTGTAAAAACTCTTTATTCGCTTTTTGATTTTGTCCATAGCCGCTCTACGATCCCCGATACGAGCTGCGCAACCGCTACCGTTTGACTGAACCGAAATACCAAAAAGATTCTCCAAAAGATATACGTTCATTGAACACAAAATATTTTCTTAAAAGCTATATCTATTCCCATGTCCTTCGCACCTTCACTCCCTTTGTATGCAAAGTTTCCTTTATTTCTTTTATAGTATAAGTCCCATAGTGGACAATGGACGCGATCAGGGCCGCATCCGCCTTGCCCTGTGTGAACGCATCATACATATGATCAATATTTCCCGCACCGCCGGAAGCAATGACAGGGATATTCACATTTTCGGAAATAAGCGAGGTAAGGGTTAATTCATAACCCTTCTGTGTGCCGTCCGCATCAATGGAATTCAGGCAAATCTCGCCTGCCCCTAAACGCTCTCCCTCCTTTGCCCAGAAAAGGGCGTCAATGCCCGTATGCGTCCTGCCTCCGTGAATCACCATCTCATAACCAGATGGTATGCTTTTTGAGGCATCTACCCTTTTGACGTCCATTCCGAGAACAATGCACTGGCTCCCAAAGGCCGCGGCCCCTTGGGAAATAATCTTAGGTTCATTTATTGCTTCGGTATTGACGCTTATTTTTTCCGAGCCGGCCAGAAGTACATCCCGCATATCCTCTATGGTCCTGATGCCTCCGCCCACGGAAAAGGGGATGAAAATTTCCTCGGCCACGCGGCGAACAACATCTATCATTATGTCCCGCCGGTCACTGGAAGCAGTAATATCATAAAAGACAATCTCGTCCGCGCCCTGTTCGTAATAGAACCTGGCCATCTCCACGGGATCACCGATATCCACGTTTTCTTTAAACTTGATACCCTTGGTGGTTTTCCCGTCCCTCACATCGAGACAGGGTATGATTCTTTTGCTTAACATAGTGACCAATCAGCTTATTAAAAAGTGTTTAATGGTTTTCCAGATAACAGGACAATATCCATTCACGGAGTATTGGAAATCCCAAACTTCAAGCACCAAATTTCAAATAAATCCCAATATACAATGACCAAAACCGGAGTAAAAAACGAACATCCAACATCCAACATCCAACATCCAACATCGAATTAGGGTACGCCTTCGGCGTTTCAATTTTACTCAAAAAAATGGAGCCAAGCGACACCCACATTCGACGTTCGATGTTGAGCGTTGGATGTTCGACGTTCATCTTTTTCCTGTTTGTTATTTGGGATTTCCACCAAATCAAATGAGTGTAACCTTTTTGCGTTCATTCTCTCTCATAGCGTAGCGCAGGGCTTTAGCTCTGCATAAAAATGGCAGAGCTAAAGCCCTGCGCTACGAAAAAAAGTTACACTCAAATCAAATACTCCGTGAACGGATACGAACAAATAAATCTGCCATTGTAGCAGGGTTATACCTGTTACAAGACATGACCGTCCCAAGTGCAAAAATTTCTCAAAATCCTAAGACCCGGCTCACCGCTTTTTTCCGGGTGAAATTGCATGGCGATCAAATTTTTATTACCGATAATGGACGGGAAATCCATACCGTAATCGGTGGTGCCGATAATAAATTCATTCGAGGCCGGCATTGGATAATAGGAATGGACAAAGTAGAACTCATCACGAGGCATTATCCCTTCCAAAACAGGATGTTCTTTAATTAGACCAACACCGTTCCACCCCATATGAGGGATCTTCAGACGCTCCTGTTTAACGGAAAAAAGTGGAGAGGGAAACAATTTCACCTCCCCCCCGATCAATCCTAAACACTTCGCATTATTCTCTTCACTTTTGTCCAGGATGATCTGTGCGCCCAAACAGATCCCCAAGACAGGTTTCCCTGCTTCAAATGCCTGCATTAGAGTTTTATCCAGACCAAGGTGTATAAGGTCCTCAATGGCCTTTCCCGCCGCGCCAACGCCCGGAAATATTACCCTTTCCGCATTTAAAATCTCGTTAATTTCATTAGTGATGCGGCAGGAAAACCCAAGCTTTTTCAGGGCGCGCTCCACACTCTTGAGGTTTCCGGCCTTATAATCAATGATGGCAATCATTTTCCCCTCAGATATTTCATAATTCCATACGCTGCTTTTCTGCCATCGGCAATGGCCC
>JAFDAP010000333.1 GCA_019313765.1 Deltaproteobacteria bacterium
CCGTTCATACCGCTGCCTGGTTCAAGCACTGAAACTGGATCCTGGCAGTACCGAGGTCAACTACAATCTGGGGATACACTACCTCAAAGAGGGACAGCCTGACAGGGCCATCCACCACCTAAAAAGGGCCATAGCCGGTAAACCATTCAGGCACAAGGGGTTTCTCTTTATGGGAATCGCATACAAGCAAAAGGGCCAGATGGGAAGGGCCGCTGGATATTTCAGGCGAGCTGCTGGGGAAGACCGGGGAGACATAACCTCACATCTTCATCTGGCAGAGGTGTTTCAAAGGGCCGGCCACGCCGACAAGGCCGTGCAGGAGGCCGAAAAGGCCCTGCGCATGATGCGGGGAAAGGACATGTTTACTCAAATGCTGGAAGCCCTCACAAAGACTGACCGGTCGAGCAGCCTGCGCCCCTCTGCCGCCGTTATCATACCCCTGTTGCGGGATGCCTGCCTCGGCAAGTCGGAAGATCTGAAGGAGTGGGGCGAGCTGCTTTCCGAAAGGGAAGGTCTTCAAAGGAGGGAAAAACAGAAGACCGGGAGGTAGGGGGGTCCCCCCTCCCGGTTCAAAAGGTTTAAAACTTGCTGAGGGAGCCGCCGGGGCCGCGAATGACATAACTCGCATCACCAGCACTATTCCATGAAGTCATACTATAAGTAGTGTCTGTGCCGCCGCTGATTACGATGGTGACGTTGGCGCTCAAGCCGGGCATACCGTAAGTGCCCGTGAGCAATGTCCCCGCAGTGCTGCAGTAGGTGTTCTCATCAACAAAATAAGCTTCCTGGGCCGTTGCCGCATTTCTCAGGTCAGCCTGGGCCGCCGAGTTATAGGACCTCGTCCTGTAAGCGGAAAACTGAGGGATGGCGATCGCCGCCAGAATACCGATGATGGCGATAACGATCATCAGCTCAATCAGTGTAAAACCTTTTTCATCTTTTTTGGTCAATTTTGTTAACATTTTATCCTCCTGAAATTATTAGTTTCTGATCATGATCAAAACCCACATACAATCCAAACCTGATTTTGTACCTCCTTTCCGCAAATTATTCTCTTAAGAAAACTGTGCCTTTTATACATACAAATACCATGCCATAATGCCCAATTTTCCAATTCGGCGATACAATTCTGTTTGTTTACAAAGAGTTAGACATTGTCTTTTTTTTAATGGTCAGGAAATACTCCGGTCTTATTCACTATCTCCTGCAACATTCTGACAAATTTTGTAACATATGCGACAATTTTTGTCAATTATTTGTCTTGATATGGCCGCAAAAAGGCACAAAACGCACAAAGAGTAAAACACGGAACATAGATACTTCCCTTGATCTTTTAATCACAGCCCCAATTTGTCCAGCCGATATCTCAAAGATCTCATGCTTATCCCCAAAAGTTCGGCAGCCCTTTGCTTTGATCCATATGCAATTTGTATGGCCTTGAGGATATAATCCCTTTCGATCCCGGCCATGACCCCGTCGAGCTCGATGCCCTCCGCTCCCAAATCAGACCGCCTCCTCATTTCCTTTTCCGAGCCTTGTTTAAAATTGGAAAGGGTGAGGCTTTCCGGCAGAACAATGTTTGATGTCTCAAGGGCCACGCTTCGCTCAATGATATTTTCCAGCTCCCTGACATTGCCGGGAAAAGAATATTGCCCAAGAATATCCATGGCATAGGCAGAGATCTTCTTGATTTCTTTACCCATTTCAAGGGAGTATTTCTCGAGAAAATTTTGTGCCAGTAAAGGCAGGTCCCCGTCTCTTTCCCTTAACAGGGGGAGAACAATGTTTATAACATTGAGCCTGAAATAGAGATCTTCCCTGAAATTCTTGTTAATAACCTCCTTTTCCAGGTCTTTATTGGTGGCGGATATGAACCGAACGTCAACATTCTTCTCGTCAGTACCGCCTACGGCAGTAAATGTTCTCTCCTGAATCACCCTTAAGAGCTTCACCTGGATGGAAGGAGTAAGTTCCCCCACCTCGTCGAGAAAAACCGTTCCCCCGTCTGCCACATCAAACAAACCCTCCTTGTCTGCGGCAGCACCGGTAAAGGCGCCTTTTTTATATCCGAACAATTCGCTTTCTATCAAATTTTCCGGGATTCCCGCACAGTTTATAACCACAAAGGGCTTTTCTCGCCTCTCGCTTGACTGGTGAATTGCTCTTGCTACCAGTTCTTTGCCAGTCCCGCTGTCCGCTGAAATAAGGATATTTGTCTTTGTCTCGGCAACCCTTTTTATCAGGTCATAGACTTTCTTCATCTGAGGGCTTTCCCCAACCAGACAACCAAAGTGATAATGACTTTTCAGATAGTCTTCCTCACCTGAATCAGCCGGTTTCCTGGAACTGACTGCCTGTTTGACGATCTTTTTGAACTCCCTCACCTTAAAGGGTTTTGGAATATAATCGTAGGCCCCTTCCCTCATGGCCTCAACAGCTGTCTCGGCAGTGGCAAATGCCGAAATCAGAACGACCACCGTGTCCGGGTGCACTGACTTTGCCTTTTTCAGGACCCCGATACCGTCAATATCCCTCATTCTGATATCGGTAATAACCAGTTTAAATTTTTTTCTATCTAAGACTTCGCAGGCATTCTCACCGTTTTCTGCAAGCGTCACGTTGTAACCTTCCTGGGTCAACATGATCTCCAAGAACTCGCGCATGCTTTTTTCATCATCGACCACAAGGATATCAGCCATCTTTTTCCCAGACAATCTTTCCTCCAACCATTGTCAGTTCATTCCTGCCTTTAAGGGTCATTCCGATGAAGGGAGAATTCCTGCTTCTTGAAAGGATATCTTCCTCTCTCAGCTCATATTCATATTCCGGATCGATCAGCGCCAAATCGGCACTCGCGCCTATCTCCAAACGGCCACCCTTAACCCCAAGGATTTTGGCAGGGTTGCAGGACAATTTGCCAATGGCCTCCGGCAAATCCAGCACCCCGCTTTGCACCAGTTCCAATGTCAGTGGCAAGGCGGTTTCGAGCCCTATTATTCCGAAGGCGGCCTTGTCAAACTCCAGTTCCTTTTCAAGGGAACTATGAGGAGCATGGTCTGTGGCAATAGTGTCGATGACACCCTCGCTCAAACCTTTTTTAATCGCCTCAACGTCGCCCGGCGTTCTCAAGGGGGGATTCATCTTTGAATTGGTATCATATCCCACAACCTTACTATGATCCAGACTGAAATAGTGGGGCGCTGTTTCCGCTGTAACAGGTATTCCTTTTTCCTTGGCCCTT
>JAFDAP010000334.1 GCA_019313765.1 Deltaproteobacteria bacterium
AGGCTGCCCGAGCATGAAACCGTGTATGCCATGACCGTGCACAAGAGCCAGGGATCGGAGTTTGACCGGGTACTTCTACTTCTTCCGGACAGGGACACGCCCGTCCTTACGAGGGAACTTATTTACACGGGAATCACACGGGCAAGAAAGGGTGTCGAGGTCTGGGGAACAGACGGTGTTTTTGTTAAAGGGGTCGGCCGGCGCACCCTTCGCGCATCCGGCCTGAGAGATGCGCTGTGGGGAGGATGATTTTTTTGACAGGATTAACTGGATGCTCAGGATTCATAAAAAATATTTCCTTGATGACTATGAAATGAATCGTTGCACGAAAAAACAAACTAATGTGCATCTGAAATGGCCACCGCTTATTCAGGGCACCCTTATCAAGAGGTATAAGCGTTTCATGGCCGATGTGAAACTCAAAAACGGTCATGTGGTAACGGCCCACTGTCCTAACTCAGGGAGCATGATGGAATGTTCCGAGCCGGGCCGCACTGTCTATCTCTCACGCCACAACAACCCGAAACGGAAGCTCAAGTATACCTGGGAGATGATAGAAATGCCCGGTTCACTCGTGGGCGTAAACACGATGGTCCCAAACCGGCTTGTAAAGGTCTCCGTCTTGGCCGGAAAAATTCCGCGTCTTTCGGGTTTTGATAACGTCCGGCCGGAAGTCAAATACGGAGAAAACTCTCGAATTGATTTACTCCTCGAAAAGGGGAAGAAGAGATGTTTTGTGGAGATAAAGAATTGTACCCTTGTGACCGATAGCCTTGCCTGTTTCCCGGACGCGGTGACTTCACGTGGACTAAAGCATCTTAAGGAACTGCAAAACCAGGTCCGTTCAGGGGACCGGGCGGTCATGTTTTATCTGGTTCAACGTATGGATGCAAAGCTTTTCAGGCCCGCAGACCATATTGACCCTGCTTATGGCAAGGAACTAAGAAAGGCGGTCAAAAATGGTGTGGAGATCATGGTCTATGATGTCACGCTTGATTCCAAGGGCATCCGTTTAAATAATGCCATGCCATTCGAACTTCGACAGTAAGACCCCGTCACGGAAGCAATGACATGAAAAAAGACGATAAGCGTAAAAAGGTCCACGACCATAATTTGGATTGTATAGGAAATTCCTTTTTATGGCGCGGCGAAGACGAGTTCCATAAAATCCCGAAGCAATTTTACAACTTGACAAAACGGGAGTTCCTGAAGCTTTGCGGGACGGGTTTTTGTGCCTTTTGCACTGCCCAACTCTTCGGTCTTCCAAAAACCTTGCAGGCACAAATGGCCGTAAAAGGTCTCATCAAGACAAGGCTCTCTCCCTATTTCACACCCTTGGATGGAGGAGATATCCGGTGCGAGCTTTGTCCCAGGCGGTGCCGTGTTCCTGCGGGGAAAAGGGGTTTTTGCAGGGTGCGAGAGAATCGTGACGGGAGGCTTTACAGCCTGGTCTACGGGAATCCCTGCGCCATTCATCTGGATCCCATAGAGAAGGAGCCCTTTTTCCATGTCCTTCCCGGTACCACATCTTTGACCCTCTCAACGGCCGGATGCAATCTTGAGTGTAAGTTTTGCGAAAACTGGGAGATCTCCCAGGCCGCGCCAGAGGACGTATACGGCTATGATATTCCACCGGAGGTTATGGTAAGTAAAGCCAAAGAGATGGGGGCACGTTCTATTGCATATACTTATGCGGAACCTACAATCTATTATGAGTATATGTCAGACATCGCCTCCTTGGCAAAAAAAGAGGGCCTTCTGAATGTCATCCACTCCAACGGCTTCATAAATGAGGCACCGCTCCGAAACCTGTGTAAAGTCTTAGACGCGGCCCAGATTGATCTAAAAGGGTTTACGGAGACATTTTACAGTGAATTATCAAACGGAAAACTGGACCCGGTGCTCAAGACCTTGAAGGTGCTGAGGCAGGAGAAAATCCACTTAGAGATCACGAACCTCGTGATTCCCACAAAGAATGATGAGATGTCGGTAGTAAAGGAAATGTGCCTCTGGATCAAAAGAGAATTGGGCTCGGATATTCCTGTCCACTTCTCCCGGTTCTATCCCCTGCACAAACTACAGCGTCTCCCCTCAACGCCGATTGCCATGCTGGAAGAGGCCAGGAACGTGGCCCTTTCCTGCGGTCTTGAATATGTCTATATCGGGAAGGTGCCCGGTCACGAGGGCTGGAATACTTTCTGCCCTAAGTGCAAGAGGATAATAATACAACGGATAGGATACATGATTAAGGAAATACACCTGAAGGAAGGGAAGTGCGAGTACTGCGGAAGGCCCATACCCGGCATCTGGGGTTGATTTCTTAACTTGAACGGCCTCGCTGATAAAACTTCCTGGTAGCCACAGACTGGGGGTCAAGATTGGTCAGGCCGTATTCTTCAGCCCAGCCCATTGCTTCCAGGAATTCCTGCACCGTGATCCCTCGGGCAATTTCCGGATAGTCAAATGCCTTGTAGTCCACACGGTACTGGGCCATGATATTTACGTAGGTGGATTTAGAAAGGGCTTCAGACACCCACCTGACGAATTTCTCTGTGCCTGCCACACGATTGGGCATGACTAAGTGCCTGATCATCAGCCCGCGAACGGCAATTCCCCTCCTGTCGGTCCGGTGTTCACCCACCTGCCGGTTCATTTCGATTATGGCCTTCTTCGCCATTTCAGGATAATCTGAAGCCCCTGCCGAATATTTTGCCGCCTGGCGACCGTCCATATATTTCATGTCAGGCAGATAGATATCCACAATACCGTCCAACAGCTTTAATATCTCCAGGCGCTCGTAACCGCTGGTATTGTAAACCAAAGGAAGGTGCAGCCCTTTTTTCAGGGCAATCCGCGTGGCATTGAGGATGTTTGGCATGACATGTGTGGGTGTGACTAAGTTGATGTTATGGCATCCGGTCTTCTGGAGCTTGATCATCATATCGGCCAGGTCTTCATCTTTGACTTCCTTTCCCCTTCCCTTATGGGAGATGGGCCAGTTCTGGCAGAAGGAACAACGGAGATTACAGTTGGAGAAGAAGATCGTGCCGGATCCGTTTTTGCCCACCAGCGATATCTCTTCGCCAAAATGGGGCTGGGAGCTGAAGATCACGGGCCTGGCCGGGGCCCGGCAGAAGCCTCTTTCCCCATTTCGCCGGTTAACCCCGCACTCACGGGGACAGAGCCGGCAGTCCTCGAAAATGGCATAGGCCTGCTC